>NZ_CP014481.1 GCF_001580365.1 Kocuria turfanensis
TTGATGTACTACGTGAGGGGGACACCTTCGATCTCCGTAAGGCCCGGGGGGGGGGGTTCACCCCGGGTGCGATCGTAGACTTCATCGCCCAGTGGGCCATCGATGAGACCACCGAGGCGGTGCTGGAATTGCCGCCGGCCTAGTAGTCAACAGGGCCTCGCTCAGGCTATCGATGCCGCGCCGTCTGCTCTAGCATCAGGGCGCAGAACTCCGCCAGCTCTTCTCTAAGCTGGTCAACGTGCGCCACGGTCGCGGCGGTGCTCTTTTCCTCTACCTCGGCGACTTGCTGGATGAGCCATGACGCCAGCGTGGCCGTGACGACGCCGAGAAGAGCGATGCCGTAGATCATCAGGGCAATAGCAATGAGCCGGCCAGTCAGCGTCACGGGGTACAAATCGCCGTAGCCAACGGTCGTCACGCTGACGACGGACCACCACAGGGCGTCCCAGAAATTTGTGATGAGGGATTCCGGGTGGTTCCTCTCGGCGTCAAACATGGCCAGGGCGGCGACGTAGATGAGCAGAAATGATCCGCCGGTCACGTAGACGATGACGCGGCCGCGCAGGGCTGTGCCAGCGACTCGGTGCAGGATGTTCAGCGCCGTGAGCAGCCTAAGCAGCCGGAGGGGCCTGAGCATGGGCAGGGCAACGATGATGAGCTCATGCAGGTGCCGGAGGAACCATGAGCCCTTAGCCGGCGCCAGGGCCAGGCTGACGGCGTAGTGAGCGGCGAACAGCAGCCATATACCCTGGAGAACCACCGAGGCGGCGCCCGGGGGAATGGTTCCCGGGTCCAGGACTTGCCAGCTGTACACGGCGAGATAGACGAGGGCCGCCAACATGACCGGCCATTCAGTGATTTTTCGCCAGCGCTCCAAAGTCATAGCACTAGTTGTAAGAGGGCATGACGTTATTGGCAGGGGCCGGGACGCGTGAGGCCGGGGGATGATCGCCACAGGCGGTATGGGGCCGATGGTAATTGAAGTGGTTCACCCACACCCCGATCGCGTCCCGGCGGGCCTGCTCGCTGGAATAGGGGCGGGCGTAGAGGACCTCGTCGGCCAGCAGGCGGTTGTACCGCTCCACCTTCCCGTTGTGCCGCGGCGTGTAGGGCTTGATGCGCTGGTGGCGGCCGGCGAGGGCTTCCACGCAGCGGGTGAAGTCGCGGGCCCGGTAGTTGGCGCCGTTGTCGGTCACGACCCGGTGCAGCCGCCTGATGCCATGGGCGGCGAAGAAGGCCCTCGCCCGGCAGAAGAACCCGATCGTGGTCACCGCCTTCTCGTCGTCGAGGGCTTCGGTGTAGGCCAGCCGCGAGAAGCCGTCCACGGCGGAGTGCAGGTAGGTGTAGCCGACCTTCGCTCCGGGCCCGCACTTGGCCGCCTTCGCGGCGGTGGATCCGCGGCCGTGGGCCCGCCAACCGCCGCCGTCGGGGATCTTGCCGACCTTCTTCACATCCAGGTGGACCATGTGCCCGGGCCAGGCGGCGCGGATGCGTCCCGGGGCCCTGCGGGAGTTCTCGCCTGCGGGGGTGAGGTCGCGCAGCCGGGAGATCCCGAGTCGGTGCAGCCAACGGCCCACGGTACGCAGACTGATCGCCACGGCGCGGTCGGCCAGGTGACGGTGGATGCGCCGCGCCGACCATTTGCGGCCCCGGCGGAGCGTCTCGATAAGGTCGACGACCGCCGCCGGGGTGCGGGTGCTGCTGTGCCGCGGGGTCGAGGGCCGGTCGGTGAGCCCGGCTTCGCCGGACTCGAGGTAGCGGGCCACCCAGGTCGCCACCGTGGGCCGGCTGACGCGGAACTCGGCGGCCACGTGGGCCTTGGGGATCCCGTCGTCGAGGTGGCGCAACACCATGCGCAGCCGGCCGGTCGGGGTCAGGGGTGCATTAACGTGGGTCATGAACGGGCTCTCTCGTGCGGGCGGACGGTGTAGGAACTTCCATCCTGTGACGAGGAGCCCGTTCCTCATCTCATCGACGCACCCGCGCCAAGAACCTCATGACCCACAACAACTAGTAAATCCCTTTGGGCTCGGGGCGGCCGTAGACACGGGGGTGCGCCCCCGTGGGAATTCGCTAACTCGGGTGCTGTGCTGAGACATGGCCGCGAAACCTCGACTTAGGTTCGTGTCCATCGGGGTGACTCGAGCGTCATCGCTGGATCTCTTTCACCAACCGGAGCGGTTGGTCTGAAGAGCCAGCACCCTGTGGGCTTGGCGACGACATGGACAAAAAGGATCACCGGCCAAGTACCTGGTGATCCCAGCGACCGGCACCAGCCCTCATCCGGTGGTGCAGCCCCTGCCCGGGCTGTCTCGTACTTCGGTGTTTTGCCTGTGTGGCACCGGCCGGGCGAAAGTCTCGCTGCATCGAATCGGCACTGCCTCCTTCGCCATACCAACCATCATCAAAATTTCCAATCCCGCCACCCCCGCTGCCCTCTGCAGAACGGCCCTACCGGCGCGACTCGGGTGGGTGCACTTACTATCGGGAACATGTCCTATAACTCGGGACTGCTCCGCCATGGTGGAGCCCTCGCTCCCCCAGGCGGTATCCGATGAAAGCCCGTACCCTTCCCCTCCTCTCGCTCTCCGCACTCTTGCTGACCGGTTGCGGAACCGCCTCCGATGCCGACATCGGTGCCTCGCAAGCCAGCTCAAGCAGCGCCACAACTCAGGCTGCTTCCGCGGAGAGCGCTAACCAGGGCGAATCCGCTCCAGATACGACCAATGCACCAGAGGACAGTGCTACTGGAGGTGGTGACCCGGTCTCCGAGCTCAAGGAGCAGTTCCCTGGTTACCCGGTGCTCGTGGACCTCGCCTCGATCGACACCAGAGTCGCCAGCTCCCTGGAGGGCAACACCTACAACGGCAAGGTCGTCGCCCTGGCCCCGGGCCTCTATGCCCCCTACAACGCCAACTTCACCGACCTGGACAAGTACTACGACACCGGAATCATCTACGGCGACTCCATGATGCGAGACGAGTACCTGCCCGACACCGGAGGCTCCACCTGGGGTGGAGTGCAACCCGGCGCCCAGGAGCCCGAGTCCAATCCTGCCGTAGCGTCCTCTGCAACCGGCGAATCCGAACTGGCGACCCAGCTCAAGGAAGAGTTCCCTGGTTACCCGGTGCTCGTGGACCTCGCCTCGATCGACACCAGAGTCGCCAGCTCCCTGGAGGGCAACACCTACAACGGCAAGGTCGTCGCCCTGGCCCCGGGCCTCTATGCCCCCTACAACGCCAACTTCACCGACCTGGACAAGTACTACGACACCGGAATCATCTACGGCGACTCCATGATGCGAGACGAGTACCTGCCCGACACCGGAGGCTCCACCTGGGGTGGAGTGCAACCCGGCGCCCAGGAACCGCCGCAGTAGAGGCTCCTTTTGAACTGGGTCGTGGGCAAGCAGCTGCCATGCTTACTGAGGGAGGTTCGAATGGATCGCACGGCATCCATGTCTATCGGGTGGGTCTCTTATGTGCATTGATTAGTTTTGTATATGTCTAGAATCTTGATAGTCCGTCCGCACTGTTTATAGGAGCTCTTTGTGGCACGTCGCCGTGGTTTTTTCGCTGAAATGCAACACCAGGCAAAGCTCACCGAGCAACGCCAACGCGCAGCAGCCCGAGAGCAGGAAGCAGCTGTCCGTCGTGCTGAGCAAGCACGCAAGGCTGAGGAGAGGGCGAAGCTCGCGGCCCAGCGGGCGTCGGAGTCTGAGCGCAAACGCCTGGAGAAGGAAGCGGCAACCGCCCATACGGCTTCGCGACAGGCTGAGGTGGAGCAGCTCAACTCTGAGCTGGCGGCGTTGTATGACCGCGTCGACAGCCTCCTCGAGGCCACCTTGGATGTGGATGACTACGTCGATCTGGACAAACTCCGCCGAACGGTTAAGCATCCACCCTTCGAGCGCGAAAAGCTGAAGAGGCCTCTTTCAGCCCCCCAGCCCATTCCTGAGCCGGCTCCCCCAGTTTTCCAGCCTCCTGCCCCGCCGACGGGCTTGTTCGGGCGGAAGCAGAAGATGGCGGAGGCCCAAGCTCAGGCAGAGGCGGACTTCGCTCAGGCACGGGCACAGTGGGAAGAGGAAATGCGGCTACTGCCTGGTCGGCGCGAGAAGCTCGCCGCTCGCCACGAGGCTGCAGAGGAAACCCGGAAGCGGGCTTTGGCTGCAGAATTAAGCCGCTATGAGGCCGAATGTGCTGAACGGGAGAAGGAGGTCGCAGAGCACAATGCCGACCTCGATCAGCTCATCGCCAATCTCGGCTACGGCTCAGTGGAAGCGGTGCAGGAGTACGTGGGGATCGTGCTCGCGAACTCCGTATATCCAGAGGGCTTCACCGTGGAACATGAAGCACAGTTCGATCCTGAAACGGCGGAACTGTCCTTGCGGGTGCTCATCCCTGAGCCGAGCACCATCCCGACGATCAAGGCCTACCGCTATGTGAAGGCCAGCGACGAGATCACCCCGGTGGCACTTTCGCAGAAAGACGCCAAGGATCGATACCTGGGGATCGTCCAGCAGATGGCGTTGCGTTCCCTGCACGAGGTCTTTGAAGCCGACCGGCGAGGTCTCATCCAGAGCATCTCCCTGGAAGTCGGCGCCCAGACCATCGACCCGGCCACCGGCAAAGGCATCTACGTCCCGTTCCTGGCCGTCAGTACCTCTCGGGAGGTCTTCTCCGATATCGACCTCTCGGCCGTCGTGCCCGCAGCCACCCTGGAGTACCTCGGTGCATCGGTCTCGAAGAATCCTTTGGGCTTGGTGGCTGCCAACACGGAGGGAGTGCGTCGTTCCTGATGACTGACAACGACGCGCTGGTCTTCAATCCACCTCCAGGCTGGCCCAAACCGCCCGCCGGATGGCGCCCGCCAGCTAGCTGGAACCCGGACCCCTCCTGGCCGCCCCCTCCGGAAGGCTGGCAACTGTGGGTGGCCGCAGATGCTCCGGAACCCACGGAGGCTGCCACGCAGCCAACGGAGACGACACCTGTACCTCATGCGCCTGCACCGCCGTCAACCCCGGAGGCCACGCGGATCGCCCTGCTCGAAGCGGAGAACGCCCGGTTGCGCCAGCAGGCGTCCGAGGCGTCTTCCTCGGCCGAGCCCCACATTGAACTCAGCGACGCCCGGGTGCTCCAAGACGTCGGCATTTACCGTTACCACCACCCCCTGGAAAACGCCACCGCCTTCCGCGACCGTCTCACCGACCTCGAGGCCCGGATCGCTGAGCTCGTCGCCGCCGACCGGGCCATCGTGAAGTCGAACGCTTTCACCTTCGACAACTCCCTGGCCAAAGGCCGGCGGATGACCAATGACCTGGCCAAGCTCATGCTGCGGGCCTACAACGCCGAAGCCGACAACAGCATCAGATCCCTGAGGCTGGGCAACGTCCAGACCGCCAAGCGCCGGCTCGAGGCATCGCGGGCTTCCATCGCAAAGTTGGGTGCGCTGATGGAAATGCACATCAGCGATGAGTTCCACCAGCTGCGCCTGGAGGAAATCGAGCTCACTGCGGACTGGCTGATGAAAAAGCAGGAGGAGAAGGAAGCCGAACGTGAAGAACGTGCGCGCCTGCGCGAGGAGCGCCGGGTGGAACGCGAGTTGGCTGAAGAGCGCGCCCGGCTCGACAAGGAACGCTCTCACCTTTTGAACGCGCTCCAGACCATCCGCGCCTCAGGCACCACGGATCCCGACCTCGAACACCGCCTGGAGTCCATCGACGAAGCCATCGCTCAGAACGACTTCCGGGCAGCCAACATCCGAGCCGGCTACATCTACGTCATCTCCAATCGCGGGGCCTTCGGTGAGGACGTGGTCAAGATCGGCCTCACACGCCGCTTGGAACCGACCGAACGCGTGGACGAACTCAGCGGCGCCGCGGTGCCCTTCCGCTTCGACATCCACACCCTGTACTTCTCCGAAGACGCCGTCACCCTGGAGAACGAACTCCACAAGCACTTCGCATCACGGGCGCTCAACCAAGCCAACCCCCGCAAGGAGTTCTTCTTCGCCTCCCCCTCCGAGGTTCGCGAAGTCCTCGCGGAAAAGGTCGGCAACCTGCTGGAGTTCAACGAACAAGCCGAAGCCACCGAGTACTACCAATCCCTCAACAGGTGGCCCGCCAGACCTGCAGTGGACAGAGACGACGTAATAACCACTTCGCACGATTAGGGCGAGTACTACTGGGACGATCATACTGACGAGTAACCCCAGTCTTAGGAGTCCCCATGCGCGTTCTCAAATACCTCGGAAATGTTCTGGTCGTCGCTGTAACGGTCGTCTTCATCCTCGTCGCTCTGCTCATTGGACTGAAGGCCTTCGGCTTGTCGGACCCGGCGCTGGAGGCCGTCGGAATCACTACACAGCAGCCCCAGGCGACTTCCAACGACGAGAATGCTACTCAAGCAGCCGACCCTCCCGAGCGAGGTCGTGCGGAGCCCAGCGATGCGGCAACTCCCCCCGAGGCTGTCCCAACGCCTATGCCAACCCCTGAGGCGGTTCCCACGCCGGAAACAAACCCCGAGGCTGTTGCTTCCCCTGCGGAACCCGTAGACCCCGTAACAGCAACAGAGGCCGTAAACCGCTACCTGGCTGCCGAGCCCTGGTACGGGCCGCAGGAAATGGGCACCTCCATCGTGGACACAGTGGTGGTTGAGGGCGACGACGTGATCGTCACCTTTGTCACCGACCTTGAAACAAACGCCACCAAAACCTACGCCCCTAGCGTCCTCGCGGACGTCACCAGTGCACTTCGAGCACACCCTGATGATCCCGCCCTTCAAGGCCTCGATTTGGTGGCTATCTATACACAGGACGGCGGAATGGCCACCTACGAGACACTGTGGCGCTAGTGTCATGCGCCGGCCATTCGTTGTAGAAGACGTGCGAGGAACCCAGGGGATTCCTCAAACGTTCTCAATAGGGCCTTCGGATGGGATTCCTGCTAGCTGACGGAAAGTGAGTTCAGTTCGGCTATTGCGGCCGTGTATATTCTTCGGTGCAAGCCATGATGAAATCGATGAAAAGGTGCTGAATTGGCGCAGCGCGTGAAAATCATTCTGGAAGACGACCTCGAGGGCGGTCCTGCTGAGGAGACCGTCCAGTTCGGTCTGGACGGCCGGCAGTACGAGATCGACCTCTCCACCGCTAATGCGGAGAAGCTGCGGGAGGCCCTGCGCCCCTACGCCGCCTCCGCCCGGCGGGCCCAGTCCAAGCCCACCCGGGCCACCGGGCCCCGTGCCTCCTCCGGTGGTAACCCGGAGACGGCGAAGATCCGGGCCTGGGCAAAGGAGAACGGGTACGAGGTCTCCGACCGCGGCCGCATCCACCAGTCCGTCAAGGACGCCTACTACGCCGCCCAGTAGACCCCCACCCATGAGTCGGCACGGGAGCCTGTCGCATTCCGTACAAGATCCAGGCGCGGACCCAAACCGTCCCCGCAGGAGGAGCAAGACCTGCACAGGCTCCACCGGGGCTTGCCCGGTGGAGCTGACATCCTGCAGGGGCGGGTCGGGGTCGATGGATCCGCAGCCCGGTCCGTCCCTGGCGCTGCCCAGTTTGCTCCAGTAGTTCGGTTTTCGTGGACAGGCTAGGGAACCCGGCCTGAGCGCAGTCTTCCCTGGTTCGATTTCTGGCGTAGTTGCAGGCTTGTGGGCGCCCCTCGTCCTGGGTCGGTTCAAGATTCATGTCTAGGGCCGCACCGTGCCCTGCGGAGAGTCCTGCGGTCCCCGCGAGGTTCCCGCGTGGTGACCTTTCAGGGCGCAGGTCGTGGCGTCATTCTCGAGCTAGGTCACCCACCCAGGTCCTCGGTCGTCTCCACCGCGATCCAGGTGGCCCCATCCTCGCTATGAAACCCCTCGTGCGGTGGGCAACCACTTGGTCAGCGACTTTGTCGACCCCGGGACCTGTCAGACCCAAAACGGTGACCGCTGCAGAGGCCACCTCGCCTCTGCTGTCGACGCCGGACGAATACTGAGCAGATGCGACGGTCGAAAAGTGAGCACTCGACGATTGGAGTGTGATCACTGTGGAAGATTGGGCGTTGATCCGTCGGCTGCATGCCGAGGGGGTGCCGAAGTCCCAGATCGCCTCGCGGCTGGGGATCTCGCGGAACACGGTCGCCAAGGCCGTGGCCGCCTCCCGGCCACCGCGCTACGAGAGGTCCGCCGGGCCCAACGCGTTCACCGATGTCGAGCCGGTCGTGCGGGCGCTGCTGGCCGAGCACCCGTCCATGCCGGCCACGGTGCTGGCCGAGCGGGTGGGGTGGTCGGGGTCCATCACCTGGTTCCGGGACAATCTCCGAGCCATCCGCAGCGAGTACGCCCCGCCCGATCCGGCGGACCGGTTGTTCTACCGTCCCGGGGACCAGGTCCAGTGCGATCTGTGGTTCCCGCCGGCACGGATCCCGCTGGGTGACGCTCAGCAGGGATCACCGCCGGTGCTGGTGATGGTCTGCTCCTCCTCGCGGTTCATCACCGCGGTGATGATTCCCTCGCGCACCACCGGTGATCTGCTGGCCGGGATGTGGCACCTGGTGGTCGAGCAGATCCAGGGCGTGCCGCGGCGGTGGGTCTGGGACAACGAGTCCGGCATCGGTCGCGGGGGCCGCCCGGCCGAGGGGGTGGTCGCGTTCATGGGCACGATGGCGGCAACCCTGGTGCAGCTCAAGCCCTACGACCCGGAGTCCAAGGGCATCGTGGAGAGGGCCAACGGCTATCTCGAGACCTCGTTCCTGCCCGGGCGCAGTTTCGCTTCCCCGGCCGACTTCAACGCCCAACTGCGCCAGTGGCTGGTGGGTGCCAACACCCGGCGGGTGCGGGCCATCGCCGCCCGGCCGGCGGAGCTGATCGCCGCTGATCGGGCCGCGATGCTCCCTGTGCCGCCGGTCGCCCCGGCGATCGGGCACCGCTGGTGGGTGCGGCTGGGTCGGGACTACTACGTGCGGGTCGCCGGCAACGACTACTCCGTGGACCCGACCGTGATCGGGGCCATGGTCGAGGTCACCGCTGACCTGGATCGGGTGCTCGTGCGTCACCAGGGCCGGGTCGTGGCCGAGCACGCGCGCTGCTGGGCAAGGGCGACCACGGTCACCGACCCGGCGCACGTGGCTACCGCTGCGGTGCTGCGCCGGGCCTACCAGCAGCGCCCGCACCCGGGCGCCGAGGCGGATCCGCTGGTGCGGGATCTGGCCGACTACGACCGCGCGTTCGGGATCGAGGTCGCCTGATGGCCACCACACCGGCCGAGACGGCCAAGACCCTGGAGTACCTCACCGCCTCGTTGAAGGCCCCACGGATCCGTGAGGCCGCCGCCCGGATCGCCGACACTGCCCGTGCGGGGCACTGGTCCTACGAGGAGTACCTGGCCGCCGTCCTCGAGCGCGAGGTCGCCGCCCGCAATGCCTCCGGGGCCCGGCTGCGGATCACTGCCGCAGGCTTCCCCGCGATCAAGACCGCCGAGGACTTCGACTTCACTGCCCAGACGGCGATCACCCACACCGACTACGCCGCGATGGCCTCGGGCCGGTACCTGGCCGAGGCCGGCAACATCGTGCTCCTCGGGCCCCCAGGCACCGGCAAGACCCACCTGGCCACGGCCCTGGGCATCACCGCCTGCCAGCAGGGCCACCGGGTGCTCTACGCCACCGCCGTGGACTGGATCCACCGGCTCAAGGGCGCCCACGACACCGGGCGCCTGGACGCAGAGCTGCGCAAGCTGGGCCGCTACCGGCTGATCATCATCGACGAGGTCGGCTACCTGCCCTTCGAGCAAGAGGCCGCGAACCTGTTCTTCCAGCTCGTCTCGACCCGCTACGAGAAGGCCTCGCTGATCCTCACCAGCAACTTGCCCTTCGCCCGCTGGGGCGAGGTCTTCGGCGACGTCACCATCGCCGCGGCCATGATCGACCGCATCGTCCACCACGCCGAGGTCCACACCCTCAAAGGCGCCAGCTACCGACTCAAGACCTTGGGCACCGACTCCCTGCCCAGCACCACCCACCAGACCAACTAGCGACATCCACTGCTCACTTTTGGGCCGTCGCTACTGCTCACTTTTCGACCGTCGTTGACATCTGCAGCGGTCACTGCTCGAACTTGTCCCGCACGGGAATCCACCCCACCCGCAGGAGGTCCCCTGGGCTTCTAGGCCTGGGAGGCGCGGCGGCGCAGAAGGTAGGCCCCGCCGGCAGCTGCCAGCACAGCCAGGCCACCACCGACGGCCACCGCACCCGCGTCGGTGGAGTCTTCCACGACCACACCGGTGTCAGCGCCGCCAATGGGCACCTCCTCTACCTGCGGCTGCGCGTACGGGTCCTCGATGATCGGCCATTCAGGGACTGCGAGGCCGGTGAGGGAGCTTGGGTCCCAAGGCATGGTGTCGCTCTCACAGCCCACGCCATCACCATCGCGGTCCAAAGCAGGGCTGTACGCGGACGAGTTGGCGGGGATGTTGTAGGCACCCCGTGCCGCGGCGTCATCGCAGTTCTGGAACGGTAGATCCGGGAATGCCATAGCCGGTGAGACCGACAGGGCCGAGAAACCCACCGCTGCCACCAGTGCTGCACCTGCTGCGCTTTTCTTCATGACTGCTCCTGGAAGTCGATGCACCTGCTTACCTCTGCATCGTATGAAAAAACGTGGATCCACTAGGGGATAAGAGCTTTTTCTACGCAGCTGACATCTGCAGCACCGCGGTAGCTCACCGATGAGCGCGGCATTTATGACATCCCCCTGCTCGAGCCAGCACCGGCACCCCGGCGCGGGACACGTCGTGGAGCAAAACCTGTCGGCGGCCGTGACCACTGAAGGGCACACTGCAACCCGACCAGCCCATCAGAAACAGCACGATCTCTACCACCACGGTGAACGAGCACGGCCCGCGTCCCACGGCCCAGAACATGGACATCGGGCAGATCGAAAAGCGCGCACGGCCTGGGCGCCGGAGATCGGCTACCAGATCTCCGACCGCGGCCGCATCCACCAGTCCGTCAAGGACGCCTACACCGCCGCTCAATAGACCCTCTACTCCCCACCCAGACAGGCCCTCGGGCTTGTCCGGGTGACCCCCGACAGCGGAGCCTCGCGAGTGCTGGCCCCCCTGGCACATCGCAGCGGAACTTCCCGGAGCGCAGCTCGAGCACGGGAACCAGGTCCCCGTGCGGATCTCCCCGCACGGGGACCAGCCGGTGACGGGCTGACGATCCGTTCTCCGCCACGGTGCCGCTGGGACGCCCCGCGTCCAGTCTGGACAGCGCTGATCGTCCCTTTGGCGCCCAGGAACAGGCCTCGCTGGGGGTTGGCCCTGGCTTCTTGCGGCAGGTACGCGGGCACCCGCGTCGTTCGAAGACCCACCGGACCACCCGCCCCATCCCGCCGCCTGTCCCCAGAAGAAGAGAACCCGGCCCACCACCAGTGGTGAGCCGGGCTCCTTCCTCGCCGACCATGGGAAAGCCGCCCGCAGCCGCACCCCTCCCCTATCGGGGGCCGGTTCTATCGGTTGAGCTGTTGGGCGTAGACGCGCACCGCGTTCTCGATCACCGCACGGGCGGTGCCGTCGTGCTCGGTGAGCTCCTCGATCAGATCGGAGACGTCCTGGGCCACCCGCACCCCGAGCTGGATCGTGGGTTCCCGGCGCGGCCGGCCCCGGCCGCGCTTGGGTGCGGCCACCGGGGGCTCCGCCGCCGGGGTTGCTTGCACCGGCGGGGACGACACCACCGGTGTCGCGGGCTGGGGTGAGGTAGCGCGTGGGGGTGTGTAGTCGACCGGGTCGATGTGCTCATCCGGTGCCGGGCGGGGCCGGCGGCGCTGGAGTGAGGCGGGGCGCTCGGGCTTGTCGGTCATCGCAGCACCTTCTTCGCGATCGCCGTGTAGGCATCCAGCACACGGGAGCCCTTGCGGTACTGGCCGTACCACTCCCCCGAAATCCGCACCTCCTGGACAATCGCCCGATCCGGGATCAACGGCTCCAAGAACAACCCCGTAGCCCGCAGCTCCTCGAGGCTGGCCACCGCCGCCCGGCTCATGATCGTCTCCTTCACCCCACCGACGACGATGCCGGCCTCGGTCAGGGTGTCCGGGGCGCCCAGCTGCTGGCGGTGCCGGCGGAACTGGGCGACCGTGCGCCTCGCCCCGTCCACCCCGTCGATGCCGTCGCTGGTGGCGGTGGCGGCGTAGACCACGGTGTCCGCCGCGTTCAACGCCGACAGGGTCAGCGGTCCGCCCTGCCGGTTCGGGCAATCGATGACCACCACATCCGCCTGAAGACCGATCAGGGAGATCTTCAGCCGCAACTCCGCATGATCAGCTCGAGCCGCTTCCCGGTTGGAGACGTTGCGGGCCGAGGGAATGACCCGGAGGTTGGGATGCCACCCACTGGGCACCGCGAGACTCTAGGCAGCCGAAGAGCGAATAGGCCAGCCATGTGTGGCCTCATTTTGGTACCACACAAGTACCACACCATAGTAGACCGGCGTAGTACCACACTGGTACTGATGCGACACCAAAGTGGTGTTACTGTAGTGCCATGATCATTGTCTTTGGGCATCAGAAGGGCGGAACGGGCAAGTCGACTCTCACCGTCAACATGGCCGTTGAGTTGCAGCGGCAGGGGAAGGACGTGCTGCTGGTCGACGCTGACCCGACGATTCGCACGACCTCAAACTTCACTACTGACCGAGAGGAAGCCGGGCTCCCCTCGTTGCAATCCGTGCAGAAGTCGGGATCACTGCATAAATTTTTGGAGGAGTTCCGACCCAAGTTCGATCACATCCTGGTCGACGTCCCGGGCAAGGACTCCAAGGAGATGCGTACAGCACTGACTGCAGCGGACATGCTGATCAGCCCGACGCGCGCCACCCAAGCCGACCTTGATGCCGTGGCCGGCCTCCTGGAGACGATAGAAGGGGCCCAAGACTTCAACGAGGACCTCAAGTCAATGCTGGTCCTCAACTTTGTCTCTTCCAACGTGTTCACCAAGGAACGAGAGGAAGCGCAGTCGTACCTCGAGGACTTCCCTCGAGTGCGACTTGCTCAGACCGTGTTGCATCAGCGCAAGGCTTTCGCCGACTGCCTGGCCGACGGCAAGGGAGTCGTGGAGATGCGCGACGCCAAGGCCAAGGCCGAGATTCAACTGCTGACCCAGGAGGTCTTCTCATGGTGAGGAAACGTGGACCGATTGCCTCCAATCGAGAGGAAGAGATCGAGCGGTTTGCAGCGGCAGCCGAACGCTCGGGTTCAGACACCCCCGATCAGGGACCACCCCTGAAACCATGGAAGCGGCGGGCGCGGAACGGAGCCAAGGTGAAGGGGTACAACTTCCGGTTCAACAACACCCAGCATGCCTTGCTCAATTACGCCGCCGAAGCTGAGGACACTTCCCAGCAGAAGTTGATCGAAGAGCTCGTATGGCCCGTGCTTGAGGAGCGCTACGGCCAGAACGTGCCGCTCAAGTAGTCCTCCTCACACCACATCGGTGTGGTATTGGTACCACATAAGTACCAACATGGTGCCGTGTCGACAGTGGTCGGCACGGCACCTTTATGCCCAGATACTGCCGTGGATACTTCCCGGCGAAAATTTGATCAAAAAGCTCGTCAGGTCCGTGCCTGAGGAGGGCTATGGCCACAGAGAACTTCTCAAACCCGGTTCAACACCACACTGGTGTGGTGCTGGTACTACACCAGTACAATTATGGTGCCGCGCTGGTTGCTGTTGGTGCGGCTCCTACATGCCTAGATATCGCCGTAGGGCCGGACCAAACGCACGAACCATCGTCCCCAATCAGGTGAAGCCCCCGAAGTGGCGGTCCTTGTAGATATGCGACGGGAGATCATCCGTCCTGGTAGAGCAAAGGAACCGGCATTCACGATTGGTACCACACTGGCACCAACTTTGTGTGGTACCAGTGTGGTACCGACAAGGTACAAGTTGCATGTCAGGAGCGCCCAGGACATTTCAGGAAGTCTCCAACGCCAAAGAGCATGTGGTGGATGCCGCGCCTCGACGCAGTGCCGGAGGTGGTGAGCGACCGATTAGCTGACGGTGCGTAGCTCTGCCCAGTCTGTGGTGTAGCGCGGGGAGAGGTCGGTTTGGTGGTTGGTCCAGGGGGTGGGGGAGTGGGCGCCGAGCCTGCCCAGGGCGAGGGTTCCGGTGCCGAAGCGGCGGTTCACCGCGTCGATGAGCTCCCCGATGGGGGCGGGCTGCTCGAGCACTCCGGGCAGGACCGGCACGGCTCCGTCGGGGACGAGGTCCGTGCAGAGGATGCCGGCGCGCATGTAGGACATGCCATGCATCAGCTCGGGCACCAAGGCCGCCCGGGCGGCCGCCACGAGGGGCCCGGGCTCGTTGGTGGGCACGGCCAAGCGCACGTGAGCCGAGGCGTGGTGGGTGGGCCCGGGTCGGTGGGGGGAGGTGGTGGCGAAGACGGTGAGGCGCCCGGTGACTTCGCTTTCCTTCCGGAGCCGGCGGGAGACCCGTTGGGCGAACTCGGCCACCGCGGCCCCGACGATCTCCGGATCCCAGATCGGGTCCGGGAACGATCGGGAGACCAGGATCTGCTGCTTGGTGGCGATCTCGTCCTCGACGGGGATGGCGGGGAACCCGTTGAGCTCCAGGACGGTGCGCATCTGCACCACGGAGAACTTGTCCCGGACGGCCACCGGGTCGGCATCACGCAGCTGGACGATGGTCTGGATCCCCATCGCCTCCAGGCGCTTGGCCAGCCGCCCGGCGATCCCCCAGACCTCGGTCACCGGCAGAGCCGCCATGAGCCGGTCCCAGTACCCCTCGGGGGCCTGGTCCCAGTGGACCACCCCGTGCGTGGCGGGTAGCTTCTTCGCGGCCTCGGTGGCGATCTTGGCCCGCGTCTTCGAGCTGGCGATCCCGATGCTCACCGGCAGCCCGACGTTGCGGGCTACGGTGGCTTTGAGCCGGCGCGCCCACCGCACCTGTTCCTCGGGTGTCCCCTCGGGTGGGAGCAGGAAGCACTCGTCGATGGAGTACACCTCCTGGCCGCGGGCGTGGCGGGCCAGCAGCAGCATCACCCGCTCCGACAGGTCCGCATACAGCTGGTAGTTGGAGGAGCGTTTGATCAGTCCCCACCGGTTGGCGTCGGCGCGCAGCTGGAACCAGGGGTCACCCATCTTGATCCCGAGGGCTTTGGCTTCGGGGGAGCGGGCGACCACGCAACCGTCGTTGTTGGAGAGCACCACCAGCGGTTTGCCCGCCAGGGAGGGCTCGAAGAGGGCCTCGCAGGAGGCGTAGAAGTTGTTCACGTCCACCAGGGCGATCACCACACACCACCCACCCTGGCTAGTGTGTTGGTATGTTGCGATGTTCGTTCTTGCGGTATTCCCTGCCTTTGGAGACGAAGTCACTGCTCATGAGGACTGGTATACCGGCGGGGGGCGACATCATTACTGGGCTCTTCACGGTGAAACCCATGCGGCAGGTCCTCCGGGGGTAACCGGTGGCCTAAACGGGCCCAGGCCGCCCGTTGGTATCTCCGCGGCATCCCTTGTCTGATGCCTCTTGACCTGTCCCGTGACGAGCCTGGTCGGAGGGCGGCGGTCTCTGGCGTCCGCGTGGGTGGGCGTGACCAAGTCTCTCGTAGCCGTGGGCGCGGTAGTGGGCGTGCCGGCGCTAAAGGGTCCGCGGCCCGATCCCGTGTCCTGGGCGAGGGTGGTGAGCGGAATGCCGTTCTCGACGTGCAACCGCAGGATCCGCCACCGCCCGGCCCCGTCCACGGTCTGGCCTACTCCATGCTCGTCGAGACAGATGCCTGGCGCCGCGCCCGCGGCGGCCTGGGTGTGACGGGCCTTTCGGGGGCTCGGGCCAGCGCCCGGTAGATGGTGGTGCGGCTGACCCCGAGGATCTCTCCGATCTGGGTGACGGTCAGATCCTGCTGCTCATACATCCGCCGCGCGGCCCGCACCTGATCCGAGCTCAGGGCCGGGGGCCGGCCGCCCTTCCGGCCCCGGGCCCGGGCGGCGGCCAGCCCGGCGTTGGTCCGTTCCCGGATCAGATCGCGTTCGAACTCGGCCAGGGCCGCGAAGACGTGGAACACCAGCCGGCCCCCCGAGGAGGTCGTGTCGATGGTCTCCTGCAGGGAGCGGAACCCCACCCCGCGTTCGGCCAGCACCTGCAGCTGATCGATCAGGTGCCGGATGGAGCGGCCCAACCAGTCCAGGCGCCACACCACCAGCGTGTCCCCGGGGCGCAGCTGGTCCAGCAGCTTCTCCAGCTCCGGGCGCTGGGCGGAGGCCCCGGAGATCGTGTCCACGAACACCCGATAGCATCCGGCGGCGTTCAGCGCGTCGATCTGCAGCGAGGCGTCCTGGTCGATGGTGGACACACGCGCGTAGCCGAGAAGATGCCCCATTCCCCAAATGTATCGAAACCCGTCACAGCCCGTCAGTACCGCACCATAGATATCGCTACAGGGTTCCGCTACAAAAAACACGGCACGAGGGACCTCGAACGGGCAAATTTCGCCGATCGGCGTTTTTGTAGCGGAAACCTTCGTTTGATGAACAGAGGAGATGCGTAAAGGTGCGGTATCCGCGGTGGAGAGCGACGATCGTCTCGCGGCTGGCTGCAGGCGCATGGTTGTTTCCAAGATGCGGCAGCAGCCTCGAGGTATCGGCGCAGGGTAATGGTCACTTGCGCCTGGCAGCGGAGGATGAGCGGTTCTCCCCCATCGGCGACTCGGCTGGAGCGGGGGCGGGCCGGTCTGGGATCATGTCGGCATGATCGAGCTGCTGTCCGTTCTCCTCGCCCTGCTCGCCCTGGCCGTGGCCGTGTGGGCGGTGGCGCAGACCCGTCGGCTCCAGGGAACCGCCCCCCGGCGCCCCGCGCACTCCGGGAGCACGCGCCGTGACGCCGGACATGCCGAGAGCAGTGCACCGCAGACCGCGGCGGCGCGCCGGCGACAGGCGGACGATGTGACGGCGTGGGTGTCCTCCGAACTGCACGACGCCGGCAGCAGCGCACCGGTGATCGAGGTCCAGAACCGCTCGGGCGCACCGATCTACGACCTCGTCGTCGTCTCCACCGGCCTCTTCTCCCCCGGGCCGCGCCGGACTTCGGGTCGGGACTCCCGGCTGCGCCTGCATATCTTCCCGCCCGGCCACCTCGTCTACGGTCTGCACCCGGAGCGCATCTGGGACACGGAGCGGCGCCCGGACGAGTGCCAGCGGCTGCGCCCCATGACCACCTCCACCGATCAGAAGGTCACGGCGTTCGAGTTCACGGACGCCTCCGGCACCCGGTGGCGCCGCGACGAGAACGGAGTGCTGGAGGAGGTCGCCCCCGGGCCGCAGTAACGCCGGTGGCCTGCAGTACACGCTCTTACCAGATGTCCGACAGGTCCAGGGGCGGGTGGTCCCCGTCCAGGACGACGGGCACCAAGCAATAATAAGGTTGCTTGCCAATGGGTGTTTCGGCTCGTAGGCTGGCTTTCCGGCCGCTTGCCCGCCATCCCTGATGTGCCCGTCGGTGCTCGCCCCGACCATCCCGGTGCCAGGCGGCGGGCAATGGGTTGGGGTGTTCGCTGCGAGGAACGGGGGTCTCGTGGGTCAGAAGCGGTATCTGCTGGGTCCTGCCGGCAATATCGCCCGGGGGAGCCTGCTGCGCTCCTCCGGGCCTCTGGGGGTGGCAGTGGTTGGCCGCGCTCTGCGATGGAGTGGGGGCGTCTTGAGCCAGGTGCTGCCGTCGCGGTGGCGTTCTCGGGTGCAGCTGGCAACCGTGGTGCAGCGGTGGCCGGCGGAGGGTCCTGCTTCGGCGGCCCCGGCGGCGACCACGTGCCGGACGGTGGCGCGAGCTGTGGCCTGTTCGGTGGCGGATGCCCCCGGGGTGGTGCGGTTGCAGCCGACGCCGGCCACCGCTGTGCTGGCGGTGGTCTCGCCGGTGACCGATGCCCCGGACCCATCCTGGCGACCGTCCCGTACCCGCGTCGGCACCTGCAGCGGCGTGCACGTGCGCGCTGTCGGCGGACGGGCAGAGGTGGCCGTGCACCTGTGCATCGACCCAGCCGGGGTGGCCGCTGCTGACCGGTTGCGTGCTGCGGTGGCCATCGCCTCCGGGGTGGAGGATCGTGTTGTTTCGGTGCTGCAGAGAACGGGGTGGCGCTGCGGGGCTGTGGACATCACCGTGCACGCCCTCCGGAAAACCACGACAATCCCAGCTCCTGGGCACGTCCTGGCCGGGGTCGGACGGGGGCGAAAGGAGGGGTGACGGTATGACCGGCGGGGAGGCCGCAACCGGACTCCGGTAGGAGGACCCGAGGTCTCCACGTCCTTGGCTTCCCTCCAGGACGGCTGGAGGTGGCTCGTGCGAAGGGTATCTGGAGTGAGGTGTGGTGATGCCGCACCCCACCGGGGGCAAGGGGGAGCCGTGATGGATCACCACGAGGATGCCGGGGCACCGGGGGTGACGGAGGCATCCGGCTTCCAACAACGCGTGCCGGCGGACCAGCAGCTCCTGACCGATTTCCTCACCGGGTTCGCCCGGGTGCTGGAAGAGGATCTCTCCCGGCCCGGGGAGACCCGGGTGTGGTGCGCGGTGACGGTGCTGGGTGGGGGTCGGGCGGAGACGATCGCGGCCAGCAACGACCGGGCCCTGTCCTTGGACCAGTTGCAGCTGCGGTTCCCGGACGGACCCTGCCTGGCCTCGGCCCGCGAGCACGTCCTGGTCCACACCGGGGACACCCGCACCGACCACCGGTGACCGGAGTTCTTGCGGGCCGCCGCGGCCGAGGGGATCCATTGCGTACTGGGGATGCCCTTCGAGCTGGGCGATCAGCCGCTGCGGGCCGGACTCAACGTCTACTGCGACCGGCCCCACGCCTTCGACAGCGACGCCATCCTGGCCCTCCAGGACAGGGCCCGTGCCGCCTCCACCGCCCTGGGCTCCGCCGTACGGTCGGTGGCACGGCAGGTCATGGCGCCGAAACCGGCCTGAACGGCACAGCAGCAGCGTCCCACCGGCGACGGGGCGCCACGTACCGCACGCCGCCTGGGCCCGGGGCGCAGACCGTCGTCCAGTGATGCCCGGGTGGGAAAACGGCGACGACCCGGGCGTCATGAGCCGCCGGTGACGGGCCTGGTATTGGCGAGGAAACTAAGTGTGCTTACCCTGGTGGTGCTCGAGGAGAACACGAAAGGCCCTGGTCAGCGGGTCCTCCGTCGGCCCGTCACGGACCCGGAGGCTGGTGATGCGGGGCCGCTGAGAACGAGAGGAGCCACGACCATGGCTGAGTTGATGCGTAGGAACTTCGATGCGCTCGAGCCCTTCCGTCGCCTGCTGGAGGGCGATCTGAGCCCCTCCTGGCCGCGGGTGGAGGAGTTCCAGGACGGGAACACCCAGGTGATCCGCGCCGAGCTGCCCGGCATCGACCCGGAGCAGGACGTGGAGCTGACCGTGGTCAACGACACCCTGCGGCTGCGGGCCCAGCGGCGGGAGCAGTCCGAGCACAAGGACAAGGACAGCTACCGCTCCGAATTCCGTTACGGCTCCTTCTCCCGCGTCCTGCCGCTGCCGGCCGGGTGCAAGGAGGAGGACATCACCGCCACCTACACCGACGGGGTGCTGGAGGTCCG
This sequence comes from Kocuria turfanensis, assembly GCF_001580365.1. Lineage (NCBI taxonomy): Bacteria > Bacillati > Actinomycetota > Actinomycetes > Micrococcales > Micrococcaceae > Kocuria > Kocuria turfanensis. Next base: position 19,595 of record NZ_CP014481.1, read on the forward strand.
GGCCCCGATGCCGGAGCGGGACGAGCAGCAGAGAACCCAGAAGATCGAGGTCACCCGCGGCTGACGCACGACCGCACCGCGGTGGTGGCGGGCCAGGCGCGCCTGGCCCGCCACCACCGGCCCCAGGGAGAAGGGGACCAGGACGACCGCCGCGCCCGTACGGTCCCCGGTCTTCCTGTCGACCCCGAACCTGGTGGTCAGCAGCGCCGGCTGCCGGCCACCGGGCTGCCCAGGACGAGACCACGAACAGGAAGTGACGACCATGTCCCATCCCACCCAGCCCACCGCCTCCACCCACTACCAGGTCCTGCGGACGGTGCCCACCTACGCCCAGGCCCAGCGCATCGTCGACTCCCTCTCCGACGCCGGGTTCCCCGTCGAGCACGTGCGCGTGGTCGGCACCGACCTGCGCCTGGTCGAGCAGGTCACCGGCCGGATGACCTACGGCAAGGCCGCCCTGTACGGAGCCGCCTCCGGGGCCTGGCTGGGGCTGCTCATCGGCTTGCTGTTCGGCATCTTCGTCATCGTGGGGTGGCTGTCGGTGATCCTGTGGTCGGTGGTCCTGGGCGCGGTGTGGGGGCTGATCTTCGGGCTCCTGGGCCACGCCGCCACCGGCGGGCGCCGGGACTTCAGCAGCGTCCAAGGCATCGAGGCGACCTCCTACGAGATCCTCGTGGAGGCCGAGTACCTCGATGCAGCCGCCGCCAAGCTCGGCACCAGCCGCCCCACGGCCTGACTCCACACCGCCGGGCCTATCGAGAGACCGGGGCCGCCGATGTGCGGGCCCGGTCAGAGGGTAGGCGCCAGGAGGGCTGTTCCCCTTGGGTGATACCGGCCAGGACACTGGGCCGCACCGGTGTGCACGGGCACCACCACGAGACCTCACCGCTCAGCACCATCGTCCAGCGGCACGGGCCTGCGGGTTTCTTCCGGTGGCACAGCCCCACCCGTGGTCCTCGCCAACGCCGTCGCGATGCCGTCTTCGCTTGCTGCGCGCGGCCCGAGGCGGGGCACCGTGGGCGACGGATGCCACTGAGCCCTATCGCCGCCGTCCGAAAGCTGGCTAGGCTCTGCTGACGGTGATGTTCTGGGCTCCCTCCGACCGACCCCAGCATCTGCGGATGCGGAACGATGCCGTGTCAGGTATGCCAACTAACGATCACTCAACGCCTGTAGGAGGCGACAATGACGAACGATCCGTTCGAACTGAACTCCCCGTTCGACGACATCATGGGCCGTTTTTTCGGCGGCCGCGATCCTTTCAGCGTGCTGGGCGCCCGGCAAGGCACCACGCCCTCGGTGCAGCGCGTGGACCTGTCCCGGTTGCTCTCGGATGAGGCCCGCGCCCTGGTCCGCGCTGCCGTGGGACAGGCCGCGGAGTGGGGCAGCGCCGACGTGGACGCCGAGCACCTGCTCTGGGCGCTCACCCAGGTCCCGGCCACCGCCTCCCTGCTCGAGCAGGCCGGGGTGGACGTGAGCAAGCTCGCCGGCCAGATCCAGCAGCTCGTGGCCGCCGACACTGCCCGCGCCGACGAGCAGGAGCCGTCCTTGACGCCTGCGGCCAAACGCGCCCTGCTGGATGCCTACCACCAGGCGCGTCAGGCCGGTTCGCGAACGATCAACCCCGAACACGTTCTGCTCGGCATCACCGCGAACCCTGACTCCGTGGCCGGGCGCCTGTTGGCCCGTGCGCTGCCGAACACCGATGCCGTGCGCCCTACCAAGGCCGGACCTTCCGGCGGACACACCCGGGCCGGTCAGCACGACGGCCAGTCCCAGGGGGCTGAGCCATCCAGCACTCCCACCCTGGATGAGTACGGTCGGGATCTCACCGACGCCGCCCGCGAGGGGCAACTGGACCCGGTCGTCGGCCGCGACTCCGAGATCGAGCAGACCCTGGAAGTGTTGTCGCGGCGGACGAAGAACAATCCGGTGCTCATCGGCGACCCCGGTGTCGGCAAGACCGCCATCGTGGAAGGGCTGGCCCAGCGCATCGTCAACGGGGACGTGCCCGACACCTTGGCGAACCGCCGTGTCATCACCTTGGACCTGGCGGGCATGGTCGCCGGCAGCAAATACCGGGGGGAGTTCGAAGAACGTTTGAAAAATGTCATCGACGAGGTCACAGCCGCCGAGCGCGACGTCATCTTGTTCATCGACGAGCTGCACACCGTCGTCGGCGCCGGCGCCGCCGAAGGATCGATGGACGCCGGGAACATGCTCAAACCCGCCCTGGCCCGCGGTGAGCTGCAGGTCGTCGGGGCCACGACCATCGATGAGTACCGCAAGAACGTCGAGAAGGACCCGGCCCTGGAGCGGCGCTTCCAACCGATCCTCGTTCCGGAGCCCTCCGTGGAGGACACCATTGAGATCCTGCGCGGGCTGCGCGACCGCTACGAGGCCCACCACCAGGTCCGCATCAGCGACGAGGCCATCACCGCCGCCGCGGAGCTGTCCGACCGCTACGTCACCAACCGGTTCCTGCCCGATAAGGCGATCGATCTCATCGACCAGGCCAGCGCCCGGGTCCGGCTACGAGCCCGGGCCGTCCCGGCGGACACCCGGGAGCTGACCGAGCAGATCACCACGCTCGAACGCGAGAAGGACGCCGCCGTGGCGGCAGAGCGCTATGGGCGTGCCGATGAGCTCAAGGCCGAACTGGACACCGCCCGCGCCCGGCTCGAGGACGCCCAGCAAATGCGCAGCCCGGTGCCCTCGGTCACCGCCGAGGACATCGCCGAGGTCGTCTCCCGCACCACGGGCATCCCCGTGGCCCAGCTCACCGAGGAGGAACGGTCCCGGCTGCTGCGCCTGGAAGAAACCCTCCACGCGCGCGTGGTCGGCCAGGAAGAAGCCGTCGACGCCGTGGCCGAAGCCGTCCGCCGCGCCCGCGCCGGGCTGGCCGACCCGAACCGGCCGGTCGGTTCGTTCCTGTTCCTGGGCCCGACCGGTGTCGGCAAGACCGAACTGGCCCGCGCCCTGGCCGAGGCCCTGTTCGGGGACGAGGACCGGATGGTGCGCTTCGACATGAGCGAGTTCCAGGAGCGGCACACCGTCTCCCGGCTCGTCGGAGCACCTCCGGGCTACGTCGGCTACGAAGACGCCGGCCAGCTCACCGAAGCGGTGCGCCGCACACCGTACACCGTCGTGCTCCTGGACGAGATCGAAAAAGCCCACCCCGACGTCTTCAACACCCTGCTCCAGCTCCTGGACGCGGGCCGGCTCACGGACGGACAGGGCCGCACCATCGATTTCTCCAACACGGTGGTGATCATGACCAGCAATGTCGGCGCCGACCGCATCCTCGCCACCACCCAGGCCGGCCAACCGCTCGAGGAGCTGCGCGAGACGCTGATGGACCTGCTCGGCCAGCAGTTCCGGCCGGAGTTCCTCAACCGCATCGACGAGATCATCATCTTCCGCGGCCTGGACCAGGCCCAGCTGCGCAAGATCACCGATCTGTTCCTGGAGCAGACCCGTCGCCGGGTCCGCGCGCAGAACCTCACCCTCGAAATCGACGAGGCGGCCGTGGACTGGCTGGCCCAGCGCGGATTCCAGCCCGAGTTCGGCGCCCGCCCGATGCGCCGCACGATCCAGCGAGAGCTGGACAACAAGCTCTCCCGCCTGATCCTCAGTGGTGAGGTCGACCCCGGCGACACGGTGACTGTGACCCTCCAAGACGGCGCACTGCACTTCGCCGCCACCCCCGCCGACACGGGGGCCGGCCCCGACGCCGCGCCCGTGGGCGACAACGCCACGACCGCGGACGCCACCGCCGACGGTGGAGCCACTCCGTGACAACACCCCACCAACGGGCCACCACCCACCTTTGACACGCCCCGACGGGGCGGGGACAGACCCACCAGCCCGTCCCCGCCCCGTCACCAGGCGGATCCACCGGATGCGCCCATGCTGCGGCCGGCATGGCCGACAAACAACGCCCCCGAGAGGGGCGAACGCTCCACCCGAGACTCCCGGTGCGGGTCCGGACCGGCTCAGCGCTCTTCAAGGGCGTTGAGCCTCTGCCCGAGGACCCCTGCCGGAATCAGCCCCCCACCGCAGCAGAGCCATCCTGGCGAACACCCCCTGCGTCGCCACACAACGTGCCGGGCTTCACGCGCCCAACAGTGCGGCACCCGTGTCGGACCTGCAGGAGCTGCTGCTGGCGTCCGAGGACATCACCGGGTTCCTCGACGATTTCACCGCCACCATCGCCGAAGCCCTGTCCACCGATCGCGACGAGGTGTGATGCGCGGTGACCCTGTTGCGCCCCAAGCGCTCCACCACCGTGGCCGCCTCCAGCGCCCGGGCCGAGGCGCTGGATGAGATCCAGTACCACTACGTCGACGGGTCGTGTCTGACGGGGCGCAGGAACACCGGGTGGTCTGCATTTCCGCTACCCGCACCGGCCCGAGGTGGCCGGCCTACGGGGCCGCCGCCGCGGCCAACGGCATCCGCTCCGCTCTGGGCGTGCCCCTGGAGCTGGGGTGAGGCCACCGCGGGCCTGGACGTCTACGCCGACCGCCCCGACGCCTTGACGCGGCAACCCGGGAGGTCATCCAGCGCCAGGTCGCCGAGGCCTCCACCATTCTGCGCCTGGCCGTGCGCCTGGCTGTGCGCCTGGCCCGCCACCACGACACCGAAGCGGACCTGCAGGCGGCCATGGCCTCGCGGACCACCATCGACCTGGCCGTGGGCATCGTCATGGGCCAGAACCGCTGCACCCAGGAGAAGACCTTCGAGATCCTGCGGGCGGCCTCCAGCCACCGCAACGTCAAGCTGCGCGAGCTGGTCGCCGACCTCGTCGCCCAGGTCGGCAAGGGACCGGCCAGCACCCACTTCGAGGCCTGACCGTCTGCCCGTGCCCACCGGCTGTGCCGCGGCACCGCCGGTGGGCCCGACAGGGCCGCTTCGGTCACCTGCTCGGACACGGGGCCTGACTGGAAGCCGGTTGCTGTACCACTTATTGTTGAAGGGTGGTCAAGCAGTCGGCCGCGCCACCGTTCGTGTACGCCGAAAGCTGCTGTTGTGAATCACAAGCTCTCCGTGACCGTCCAGGTCGATCTGGACGGCGAGTACGTCCGCGTCCTCGCCACCGGGTGCCTCACCGAGGCCAGCCAGCGCGCCCTGCACCCGCTGATCCGCCGGGCCCGCATCCTGACTCCCGGCATCCACGTCACCGTCGACCTGTCCGGGGCCCACCACATCGAGGCGACCGGGATGGAGCTGCTGCGCCGCGCCCTCGAGGACACCGACTCCGCCGGTAGCCGCCCAGTGGCCCTGGTGGTCCCGGACGTGTTGCCCCACCACCGGATCACCGTCTCACCGGAAAGTCGGGTGACGCCCGACAGCTCCGCCGGCACGGGCCCGGCCCGGAAGGTGGCGGCATGAGCCCGACCGCCTCTGCCCCCACCGAGGGTGCCACCAGCACCTGTTTGGGGCCGGACTGTGCTTTCCCGGCTGATCTGAGCGCTCTGTCCCTGATCGAGCTGCACGTGTTGCACAGCCAGATCTGCCGTCAGCTCGACCGGGAGTACCTCACCACCCCGGAGGGGGCTCACCCGTTCACCCTGGACCGCCATCAGGAGGTCCTTGCCGAGCTCGACGCCCGCGAGAGCGCCCTCGCCTCCACCGCACCCGTCCATTGACGCCCCGCCCCGGGTCCCCGGGCCACCACACCTGCGGCGCGCGTGGTCGTGGCGGACCAGCCACACCGGGGTCGAGCAGCGGCTGATCGCCCTGGCCAGCGGCACCCCGCTCGGGCCGGCGACGTCGTCGCGCGGCTGCCAGAGCTCCTCCGCCCGGTGCTGGCCGAGTACGGCCAGCAGGAGCAGGTCGAAGTGGTGGTGGCCGACATCCTGCGTGATGGCTGCGGGGTGTGGCATCAACGCGAAGCCACGCGACCGGCCACAGCTTGGGAGACATCGCACGCAGGGTGCTGGCCCTCATCCACCACGCCCCAGAGGGAAAGTCGACGACCCTCACCGCTTGAAGCGGATCATGAACCGGAAGGACACCATGCCCACCACCTCGAAGACCGACAGTCACCCGGGTCACTTCGCCCGGTTCACCACCGCTGCCGCCAACGCCCTGGGCCGGCCCGGGATGTTCCTGCTGGCCGCGGCGCTCATCGTCGCCTGGGCGGTGAGCGGGCCGTTCCTGGACTTCTCCGACACCTGGCAGCTGATCATCAACACCCTCACCACCCTGATCACGTTCCTGATGGTGTTCATCATCCAGAACACCCAGAACCGCGACAGCGCCGCCGTGCACCTCAAACTCGACGTCATCATGCGCCAGCTCGACGTCAAGGACCCCACCCTCTACGACGCGGAGAACCGCAGCGAGGAAGAACTCGAGCGCGAGGATGCGCTCATCACCCCGACCGCGCCCCGGCCGTGATTTGCTGCCGCCTGACCGACACCGGCCGGTGACACCCCGGCCGCCCCGGCATCCACCCTTGTCAACGGCAGGTTCAAAGGTACTCGTCGGTTAGGGAAATGTGGGCACGCTCCAGCAGATCCCCTTGTGATCCCCGGGGGACCTCCCTCGCGTGGACAGGCGCCGGCAGGTCGTCGGTGATCGTGCACGCGATGAAGGGTGCCCCTATGGATCACCAGCTCTCGGTGCTTGTCCAGGTCGACCTCGACGGCCGCTATGTGTGTCTGCTCGTCACCGGATGCCTGACCGAGGCCAGCCAGCAGGCCCTGTCCCCCGTGGTGGCACGGGCCCGGACGTTGCTCCCGCCGGTGATCGTCAGCGTCGATCTCACCTCCGCCGCCCATGTGGAGGCCCCCGCGGTGGATTTGCTGCGCTGGGCGCTTGACCACGACGAGTGCCCGCACGAGGTCACCAGCCCGGTGCAGATTCTCACCCCTGCCGAGCTGCCCGATCACCGTCCCGCCCCCGCCTGGTCCCCGTCCTCGGCAGCCCCGTGGCCGGCTGTGAGCCTGAGCGCGGTGCCCGAGATGGCTTCATCGGTGCGCCTACTCTCGACGTCCCCGGGGGAACCAGCCAAACCCGTGGTCGCAGGCCACCCTCGGCGGCGCGGTCGTACACACCGGGCACGTCAGTGACCACCGCCGTGACCGTAGGGAGGAAACCCCGTGGCCACCGATTACGACGCTCCCCGCACAGCCCCTGAGGACGAGCCGGTCCGCGAATCGCTGGAGGAGATCCGCGCCCAACGCAACGCAACCGCCCAAACTCCGATCCTCGAAGACGACGACGACACTGCCGAGAGCATCGACCTGCCCGACGCGGACCTCATCGAGGAAAATCTGACCATCCAGGTCATTCCCGAGCGAGAGAACGAATTCGTCTGCGCCTCCTGCTTCCTGGTTCACCACCGCAGCCAGCTCGCTCGTGAGGGCCCAGGCGCCAAGTACTGCACCGATTGCGACACCTGACGCGCAGGCGGCGGTCCCACGAACACGGATGACGAGTTCGCCCACCCGGCGGTGAACCAAACGACGCCGCGGATCACTCCGGCTTGCGACGCTCAGGGCTGCGCTGTGCTGGATGCCGAGGGAAGCACGGTTCGCAGCACTGCGGTTGGGCTCTCTTCGGCGGCGAGCAGCAGTCCGGCGTAGTGAGCGTTGCTGGCGGCGACGGTACTGCGCCAGCGCACGGCGGTGGCCAGGTGCATGCCAATGAGGTCGGCGAGCACGGGTGGTGGCAGCTGTTGGGACAGGGTGGTCAGCGCCCCGGTCCGGGCCGGAGCCACCAGGACACCGGCGGCGGCCAGCCGTCGCACCAGAGCGGCCGCCGACAAGGGTGTCCCTGGTTGGGCGCCCGGGTACAGCCAGTGGTGGTCGCGGGCGGGGGCCAGCATCCGGCGTGCGGTGCGGTCCGCCGCGGCCCCTGTAGCCAACTCGGCCAGGGGGACGGGCAACAGCAGCGGCTCCGGTCCCACCGTGACCTCAACCGTCCCGCCGGTGGACTGGATATCGCACAGGCGGATCCGGGTGATCTGGGCCGGGCGGATGCCGAAAACCAGCACCAGGGCGGCAGCCAGCTTCGTCCCCGGCCCGATGGCCTCGCGCTCCAGGACGTCATCCAGGACCTGGCGTCGGTGGTCATCGCTGAGTCCTCCGGCCAGCAGGTACGTCCTGGGCGGGCGGGTGATCTCCAGGGGCTGGCTGCGGCCGTTGATGTGGGCCCAGGTGAGGAAGCCGCCCACGAGGTATCTTTCGGCGCCGGTAGTGGCCCAGTGGTCCAGGTCGGCCTGATCCAGGGTCGCCAGAGTCTTGCCCCGGTGCCGGGCCCAGGCGAGCAGTTCAATCACGATCCGCAGCTCGCGCCGGCGGCTGGTGACCAGCGGACCGGACAGGGGTTCCGTACGGCTCCTGAGATCGCGCAGGTGCTTCCAGGTGGCGAACTGGAGGAACGCCTGCCGCTCACCCGGGTCCTCGATCAGTTGGGCGGCGGTGGGGATCCACGCCTGGAACCGGGCCAGCGGCAGATTGCGAGCGGGCAGCAGGCCGTGCTCGACCAGCAGCGCCCGCACCGCCCGGGTCGTGTACTCGGGCCCCAGCTCGTCGAGGGCCTCGTGATCGAGCAGCTCCGGGGTGGCCAACACCGTGCGTAGCAGTTCCACGGCGCGGTGGCGGTGGAAGGCATTGCGGATGGTGCCGGGGTTCCCGGTCTGGAGGTCGGTGAGCATCGTGCGGGCGGACCCGTTGCTGGCGAGCAGTTCGGGGGGGAACAAGGTGGCGAGCTGGTCATCGGCGGTGCACCGGTCGCACAGCCCGGTGCGTTTCAGCTTGGCGTGGCGGCCGCAGCGGGTGCAGTCGCGGAAGCTGACCGGGTGGCGCGGGTAGCAGTATTCGCACAGGGGCGCCCCCTTCACCCGTCCCACGACGCGCCGGTGTCGGTGGCAGACGCTGCAGGGCTCGAGGATGTGGTGGCAGCTGTGGCAGATCGGGGCCCCGTGCTCATCCCGGGTGGCGACGACCCGCTCCTGGCCGCACCGGGAGCATGTCTCCCTCCGCTTGCGGCACTTCTCGCACATCGCGTCCGGGGTGCCGGGGAACCGGCACGGTCTGGTCTGCCCGCACCGGGTGCAAGTGTCCATCTGGGCGTTGAGCCGGCACGGGGCGCAGACGGGTCCGGCGGGGCCGCGGTAGACGATGTGCTGGTGGGTGCCGCACTGGGTGCAGGTGTCTGAGGCATCCGGGAGGGCCTTCGCGCACCCCTGGCACAGCCGGGCCTCGTCGGTCATCCGTCGGGCGATCGGGGCCGTACGCCCACATCCGTCGCACGGTTGGGATCGCAGTGCGGTGTAGCACCGGGAGCAGCAGCGCAGACCTTCATAGACGTTGGTCAGCGGCCGGTGCTGCCCGCAGTGCCCGCAGCACGCCGGCGGCAACTCGGGTGCCTGGTGGGTCAGCTGATCGTAGAGGACACCGAAGAGGGCCGACCCCCGGGCAGGGGCTGCGAACCAGTCCGCTCCGTAGTCGGCGACCTCCAGGGCCAAGCGCAACCGGCGCCCGGGGACGGCGGGAAGCTGGGCGAAGATCCCCGCCAGGACCGCAGGATCCAGGGAGGGGATCAGGCCGTGGGCGGCCGCGACGAAGATCGCCGGTGCTTGCCCGTACATGCCCCGCCAGCAGGTCCCGCAGTAGTCGACGTCCCCAACGCAGGAGGCGAGCTGACGCTCTCGTCGACAGCAATGACAGATGATGGCCCTGGTGCCGGCCCGCTTCTTGCACGTGGAGCAGACCCGGTGCCCGTCGAGGCGTTCGGGCAACATCCGCTCGAGACCACAGCCGGCGCAGCGCGGCAGACGCACCGAGGTGGCACCGGCCTCGAGCAGGGCGGCGATGACGCGCTGCAGCAGGGTCGGCATCGCATTGGTCCCCGAGGTCAACAGCCCCGGGTCCGCCTGAAGCTGACCCAGCAGCCGGGTCCCGGAGGGGGGCCGCACGACGATGACGGCCAGGATCTCCCGGAGGCGGTCGGCGGGTACACCGGCCTCCACCATGCTGATCACCTCGGTGAGAGACCGCCCCGGGTGCTCAACCATCGCTGGGAGGCACGATCTGGGCCCGCTTGGGCCGGGCCCCGGAGGCGCGCAACGCATCAGCCGAGCCCTCGGGCGACCCCGCCTCGGTGCCGGTGCGGGTGCGAGTGGTGGCCGCGCCGAGATCGACGCGGGTGATGAGATCATCGGCGGTGCAGCCGAAGATGTCCATCAGGGCCACCAGCACGTGCAGACTCAGCCGTTCCGGTTTCTCCGCCGCCAGCCGGTAGACCTGGCTGGCCGACAGATGGATACCCCTCGCTTCCAGTTCCGGGATGAGCTTGGTGGTACTGAACATCCCCGCAGCCGCCATCACCTGCCGCAGCTTCCACTCATAGCCGATGACCTTCACTGTCTCTGCCCTCCCGGGGTCGTGGGCAGCACGGCCCGGATCGCGTCGTGGAGCATCTTGTTCTTGAAGTCCCCGCTCACGGCCGTGTAAAGCGCGGTGGTGGACTGGTAGACGTGACCGGCCTGTTCCTGGACGAAGCGGGGGTCCACCCCGTCCTCGATCAGATGGGTCACGTAGCTGTGGCGCAGACAGTGCGGGGACAGGTCCGGATCCAGGCCGAGCTCATCGCGGTAGAACCCGAACCGGTCCGCGACGTCACGGGCCTGCAGCCGGGTCCCGCGCTCGGTCAACCACAGCGCATTAGAGGCCGCACTGGAAGCGCTCTTCACGACCAGGGGACGGACGTGGGTGATGTAGTCGACCACGGCCTCCACCGCCCAGTCGAAGAGGGAGACGACCGAGCGGCGTTTGGGCGCACCACCCCGGGAGGCCTTCCCGAAGCGGACCTGCAGCACCCCGTAGTCACCGAACTGGGCAGCGTGCGGGTTACGGTAGAAATCGGTGACATCCAGATGCGCGGCCTCATTGGCGCGCAAGCCCCAGGCGTAGACCACCTTCAGCAGCGTCGCGTCGCGATAGGCGATCACCGCGCCCTTGCGCCCGGCATCCAGCCGGGCCGCCACCTCGGCATCGGCTCGATCGAACAACTTCTGCAGCTCATCCCGGCTCAACGGCCGACGCCCCGGGCGCCCCTCGTAGCCCTGCAGGTGCTGGGCGGTGTTCTCCTCGTGACAGATCTGGCTCGGGGGCTCACCGAAGCGCCCTTCGCACTGGGCGACCCACCCGTAGTGCTCCGAGCACAGATAGGCGCAGAAAGAACGCACCGCGTACTGGTAGGAGCGGATGGTGGTGGGGGCCAGCGCCCGGGTGCTGACCCGGTCGGTCATCCACTCATCGAACAACTGCGGACTCCACCGCCACGGCCACTCGTTGGTGCTGGCCTGGAACCGCCGCACCGTGGACACCACCGCGGCCACGGACCGCCGCTGAAGTCCACGCCCGCCGATCATCTGCGCCGACCACCCCTGGACCATGGCCTCGAAGACGGCTTCTTCCTCCTGCAGAAAGGTCACACCAGGGGCCAGCACCAAGGAGGCCGCCCCCTGCGGCACTTCGGCCTTCACCATCAGAACCCCATCACCAAATGGGCGAATCATGCATCTAATGCAGAGACTATCCGAGAGCCTTCTGCATGACGAGGGGTTCACCGGATCGGATAGACACCCTGATGTCAAACGTCGGCACTGTCACCAGGCGAAATCGTGCATCTGATGCAACTTCGTTCATCTGACGTGGCGGATGCCGTAGACCACCACACCCCAGACCACCAGTTCCGACAGGGACGGAACCTCGACGTCGGGGTAGGCCGGGTTCTCCGGGTGCAGTACCACCCGGTCGGGGTAGACGTGGAGGGTTTTGATGGTGAAGTCCCCGTCCAGCACCGCGATCACCACATTGCCGTCCCGCGGGGTCAGTGACCGGTCCACGAGGACCTCGTCGCCGGAGTAGATCCCGATGCCTTCCATGGAGTCCCCGGTGACGCGGAAGAGATAGGTGGAGGTCACATCGCGGATCAGAACCTCGTTGAGGTCGATCCTCCCGTCGTCGAAGCTGTCCTGGGCGGGGGAGGGGAACCCGGCCGGGACCCGGACCAGGACCGCGTTCACCAGCACCGGGTCGTCAATGGTCAGCGGTACTGGTGGTCTCATGCAACCACAATAGAACACACGTTCGATATTTGAATTCTCAAACTCGCTATATACGTATATATCTACGGTTGTCCCGTGCTGATGCTCCGGATTCTGGCCGGTGGACCGGACATGCCAAGGACCCGTCCTCGGTGGGAGCGGGACGGGTCCTTGGGTTGGTTTACCCCTGGTGGATGTTGGGGTTCCGGCAGGTGAAGGGTGGCTTCGTCTGTCGGTGGCCGCGGTAGGGCCAGGCTCAGGAGCTGACGGAGGCCCCCTTCTTGGTCTTGATCGCTTCCAGGGCCTGCTTGAGGTAGCCGGCGAACACGGGGTAGTTCTCGCTCATCGGGAAGTGGCCGATCTCCTTCATCTCGATGAAGTCCGCATTGCGGATCTGTGAGGCCGTGCGCGCCCCGTCCTCGGGGGTGGTGAGGTAGTCGTACTCGCCAGTGAGCATCACCACCGCGCACTGATCGGTGTCAATGTCTCCGAGCTTGCCGCGCAGATCGTGGTCCACGGAGTAGAAGTGCAAATCCCCCTTGAAGGCCTCCGAGCCCTGGGTGTAGTAGAACCAGGTCTTCCACCGATCGGCATCCGGGGACTGCGGGGCCATCAGATCCCACGTTCCACTGGCGCAGACCTGGGCGGCGTTGGCGTGCGGGTGCTGCCACCAGTCCAGGTAGAAGCCCGGGGAGTAGTCCGCCCCCTCCACCGGGATGACCGCGGCGAAGCGGTCCGGGCGCCGGTAGGCCAGCTGCAGGGCGATGTTACCGCCGAAGGAGGAACCCATGAAGATCGGGTTCTCCAACTCCAGGGCATCGCACAGCGCGAGAATGAAGTTGGCGTAGTGATCGGCGGTGAGCTTGTACTCCTCGGTCCACCATGCCGTGTTCTCCGGCGGGTCGGACTTGCCGTGCCGGGGCAGGTCATAGGCGATGACCCGGTAGTTGGCGGTGATCTCCTCGTCCTCGAGCAGATCCCGCCACTGGTGGTTGTGGCAGCCGGCGGTGTGCTGACAGATCAGCGGCTGACCGGTGCCGTTCTCGAGGTAGAAGACCTTGTACTCCAAGCCGTCGACCTCGACGGTGACGTAGTGGCCGGTGACAGGTGAGATGCGAGCCATGAGAGTTCTCCTTTTCCAGGCGGTGCAGAGGAGTCAGACGGGGACGCCGACGGTGCGCAGCAGTTCGATCTGACGGGTGATACAGCGCAGGTTCTGCATCAGCACCAGCACATCCCCTTCCAGGCGCATGTCGCGCTGGAAGGACGCCGACCAGATGCCGTGGAACATCGGCGCCGGCATCTCCACCCCGAACTCCCGCCAGGTGGCGGCACTGGCACGGATGGCGAACTGGTACGGGGCACCCAAGGGGCCAGGATCGATGCTGATCTCAGCGACACGCCCGGCGTTCATCCGCACCACGACGGTGTGGTCGTCCATGTCCAGCAGATAGGAACAGGTGAAGTACTTCCCGTGCGCCTGGATCTCCGGATCCTGGTCATTGGCAGTGCGAAAGGCCTCGGCCCATTGCTGGGTGGAGGTGGTCTCGGTGGTGGCAGTCATGTCATGGTCCTTCCCGGTGGTCTCGGGCTTTCCGTGGCGATTGGCCACTCCTATTGGATCGTGGTCTGAGTCACAGGGCTATGACCGGTGTGCTATGCCGCAATAGGACACGACTATTGGCTCGGTGCCGGGGTGGTCTATACCGTGAGGACATGCAGCCACCCTTCGAGCTGCGTGTCCTGCGGTACTTCGTCGCTGTCGCCGAAGAGCTGCACTTCGGGCGCGCCGCTGCTCGGCTTCACATCGCCCAACCGTCCTTGAGCGTGCAGATCCGCAACCTCGAGCACTCCATGGGCGCCCCGTTGCTGTTCCGTTCCAGTCGCGGAGCCAGTCTCACCCCGGCCGGGGAGGTCCTCCTGGACCATGCCCGGGCTCTCTTGGCCGCAGCCAATGTCGCAGCTGAAGCCACCCGTGCCGCCGCGCAAGGGATGGGACAGAAGCTCGTGGTGGGCTTCCAGGCCAACGCCGCAGCCGAGCTGACCCCAAAAGTGCTGGCCGCCTTCCGGCAGGAGCATCCTGAGATCCAGGTGCAGATGCGGTCTTACCCCTTCGCCGACCCCACCGCCGGCCTAGCTGTTGTGGGGCATGAGGTTCTTGCCGCGGGTGTGCCGGTGAGATGAGGAACGGGCTCCTCGCCACAGGATGGAAGTTCCTACACCGTCCGTCCGCAGCAAGAGAGCCCGTTCATGCCCCACATTAATGCACCTTTGACCCCGACCGGCCGGCTGCGCATGGTCCGCCGTCACCTCGAGGACGGGATCCCGAAGGCCCATGTGGCCGCCGAGTTCCGGGTCAGCCGCCCCACGGTGGCGACCTGGGTGGCCCGCTATCTCNTGGCTGGCCCGCCTGGGCATCTCCCGGCTGCGCGACCTCACCCCGGCGGGGGACGACCTGCGACGCCCACCCCAGCGGATCCGTGCCGCCTGGCCCGGGCACATGGTCCACCTGGACGTGAAGAAGGTCGGGCGGATCCCCGACGGCGGCGGCTGGCGCGCCCACGGCCGCGGCAGCGCCGAGGCCAAGCAGTCCAAGCGCGGGCCCGGGGCGAAGGTCGGCTACACCTACCTGCACTCGGCCGTGGACGGCTTCTCGAGGCTGGCCTACACCGAGGCCCTGGCCGACGAGAAGGCGGTGACGACGATCGGGTTCTTCTGCCGGGCAAGAGCCTTCTTCTCCGCCCACGGGATCCAGAGGATCCACCGAGTCGTCACGGACAACGGCGCCAACTACAAGGCCCGCGACTTCACCCGGTGCGTGGAGGCCCTCGCCGGCCGGCACCAGCGCATCAAGCCCTATACGCCCCGGCACAACGGCAAGGTCGAGCGGTACAACCGACTGCTGGCCGACGAGGTCCTCTACGCCCGCCCCTATTCCAGTGAGCAGGACCGCCGGGACGCGATCGGGGTCTGGGTGAACCACTTCAACTACCATCGGCCCCACACCGCCTGCGGCGATCAGCCCCCGGCCTCACGCACCCCGGCCCGCGCCAATAACGTCATGCCCTCTTACACCTAGCCGATGGCAGCACCGGTGTAGCCTTCATCCGCCCGCCAGTCCCACACACCGACGGTCTGCAGGTCGAAGAGTTGTTTACGGAACCGCGCGTGCTGGTGATGCCGAAGTCCTTCCGCCTCGCCTCCCGACCCATGGTGTTCGTCGATGAAGTCCTGGAAGAACCCTTCATTGCCCGCCATGCCCCAGAGATCTGGCGAGACTTCTGGCTGGCCACCGACGCCCGAGGCGGACAACCCGCACGGATCGGCGCCGACGTGACAACCGTTGACGAGTGTTTCGAAGCCATCCTCAGCCACCAGGGCATCGCCTTCACCCAGACCTCCACCCAACGCTTCTACAACTGGCCCGGCCTGACGTTCGTCCCGGTCGCCGATCTTCCGCCCTCGACCGTGAGCATCGCCTGGCGTGAAGACACCGTCAGCCCTGCCGCACGAGCCTTCATCACCACCGCGCACACGATCGCCGCCTGCACCCCAGTGCCCGAGACCCTCACTTCCAGCAACCCCCACGACCACACCACGGCCATCCCGCTGTTGGCTCCGAGCTCACGGCCGGCAACATCTGAGCCGGTCGCCGCACATCAGCCTTGATCCGCCGACGTTGATTCCTCTGGGGACCGGAGCAGCAGCGCCGGTGAGGGCCCGGCACTCAGCGCAGCCACCGGCGGCCCCGCGGACCCCACCCCGGCGGGGTCGCGGCGGCAGGAAAGACGACGGGCCCTGCTCATGGGGGGGATGACAGGGCCCGCGTGGGTCCCCACCAGCGGTGAGGACACCGACGACCGCGCCGCACCCCGACCTGAAGGGGGGTCAGCCGAGGGGCACAGATCGACCCTGACGACATTACCGCCAGTCACAGCGCACATGACGCCTCGACACCCCGCAACGCAGACGGCACCCGGCACCGGATGGGCAGCGTCGAAGCGGTCCTGGGCCGGATAGGAGAACCCGGGCCGGAACCCGGACCAGGACCCCTCCAGCGGATGCTGGTGCGTGGCCCGGACACGCCGAAAAGGCCACCGAGGACGAGGAGCTGTCCGGCTGACCGGCGATGAGCTGGAGACCCCTCCACTGACGGAAGCCTCGGTCGCACCCCAGGGGGAGTGGGGGAGCAGCCCTCGGTGCCCGGGGTTGCCCGCATGCCGTACGCGCCCCGGGACAGAGCATGGTGTGGTGGTGGTGCTCGAGTGCTGTACCGTCCGGCGAGGCGCGATTCAGTGTGACCGGTGCAACATTTCGCATATTGTTGCCGCTGGTCAGGCCATGGTTCATGGTGGGGGCAGAGGACGAACGGGGCTCGCCGTGGGGGCAGGTTCCATCGTCGTCAGGCCCCAGACTGGCGCCGCGCACAGCAGACAACGGTGTCCTGTGGGCGGGTACGACCAGCAGTCTGCTTCAAGGGGTGAGTGTTGGAGGCGGTACAGGCCGGGGGGCCGTGTACCGCCTCCAGCCACATCTGGGTCACTGCGGGCACCAGCACCGGGGACCACCGACGTCGCAGGCAATGGCCGCCCTCCGGCAGAGCCCGGATCAGGTCTAAGGATCGTGCTGCGGCCACCTCGGGAGCACCCGCCCTGGACGTGACCGAATACGAGGTCGGTCACACCGACCTGCCAGGACCCCCGGGCAGGTGGCCTGGACGGCTCCCCGCTGCAGCCCGGTGCGGACGGTGCGGCGCACCCCCGGCCACGCGGTGGACCGGGCGGGACCAGCCGGGGTCAGCGGTCGAAGGGAAGATAAATCCTCAGCCACCCGCTCACCCACCGCTGCAGGTCCTCGGGATCCCACCCCGGGGCGTTCGCTTCCAGGGCATCGGTTGCTGTCCGGTCGACCGCGGTGACGCCGTCCTGGGCGGCCAACTCGGTGGCCAGCCGGGCCACCAGCCCGGGGTGCTGGCCGGCAATGTCGGCGCGCACCCCGACATCGAAGCCGGTCGGGGCGGCGACCACCAACACCGGTGGATCCACCATCAGCGGTGGGTGCTCATCGTGCAGGGCGGCGATCATCGCCGCCGCGTACTCGGCCAGCTCGTTCTCCCCCAGTGAGGGTTCCCCGCGTTTGAGCCGTAGCATCCCGGCCATCGGCAAGGTCGGCACGAAGATCTGCTGCCCACCCCCGAGCAGCACCGGATGCTGGTGCAGATGATGCCGTGGGTCTCCCGGGGAACCCAGGCCCCACGCCGCAGTCGGGGCGCCGAGGATCATCACCTGGGCCAGATAGGAGACCAGGCCGTCCAGCAGCACGAACATCGTTGCCGAGGGCACATGCATGCTGGTCACGGTGTGCCTCGCCCAGGACGACCACCTCTCCCGCGGCTCCACCGCATCCTCCACCGTGGGATCCGCGGCCAACTCCGCCCGCCGACCGGTGATCCACGCCCACAGCGGAGTCAACGATGCCGCGGTGCCATCCAGGGCCGCCTCCGGGTCCATGCCCTGAGCAGCGAGTTCGGCGCGCAACCGCTGCAGGGCCGGAACCCGCTCAGACAGGAACTCCTCCAGAGCGGCCTCGGCCTGGGCGGGGCTCATTCGCCGGTAGTGCGTCATCGGCATGGTCCCCACCGTAACCAGCACCAGAGCGGGACCGATCGATTCCGACCAAGATGACAGCATGCGCGTTCCTTGTGCGGAGCTCAGCCGGTCACTGTCGGCACCACCGGTGGTCTGTTTGCAGCCCTGGATCCTGCGACGACCGGGCCCATGCGGTCTGGGTTACCGCACGGGTCCTTCCGGGGGGTCCAGGAGCCGGCGGGCGGCCTCGGGCACCGATTGGTGCTCGTGCTCGGCGGCCTCCTGCAGGCGAGCCATTGCCTGGGTCCGGTCCAGGTGGTGGCGTTCCATCAACACCCCGGTGGCGGTGTCGACGGTCTGCCGGCGGGTGAGCACCGCACGCAGCGCCGTGCTCACCCGGGGTGGGTCCTGGCTGGCCTGGCCTCCGGTGAGCAGGGCGGCCAAGGCTGCGGCCAGTAGCTCCAAGGACCGCTCATCGGTGGCACTGAAGGCGTGAGGGGTGGTGGCGTAGACCTTGATCACGCCCAGGGTCTGACCGCCGGCCACCAAGGGCACGGCCAGCACCGCGCCCACCCCCATCCCGGTCACGGCCGTCGACCAACCCGGCCATCGGGTCTCTGTCCCGGTGTCCTCGACGCGTTCGGGGACCGCACTGGCCCACGCACTCAAACACGGGCCTTCCCCGAGCTCGTCCTCGACCCCGTCGACGGCCTCGACCACCGCATCCGTGGCCGCCGCGGTGATCTGAGCCCCGCCCGGTTCTAGCAAAGACACCCCGGCCCCGGCCGCCGGGCCGATCAGGTGCACGGCCAGCTGGGCGATCTGGGTCACCGCACTCGGGGCGGCCGCCTGACCCACCAGCACCTCGTGCAGGCCGGTGAACAGCACCACCAAATCCTCCACCAACGGATCCGCATCCCGTGTCATGACCCCATCCTCCCCGACACCACCGCCCCAACACCGTCTCAGCGATACCCGCACCACCTTTATGTCACTGCCCACCACCGCCCGGTCACCCCTGGAGGCTGCGGGCAGCCGCGGCCCCGGCGGCGATCTGTGCGGCCCACCGGACCCTGAACGGGCGCCCATCCACCCGGGCCACCTCCGCAGACCTAACGGCCACACCCCCCGCCGTAGCCTCGCCGGCCGCCTGCCGGGCGGTGCGCCGGGCCGCGGCCGCGACCGCCTCGGCCCGGCGCTGCTCGGCCTCGGCAGCCGCGCGTTGGTCGGGGGAACGGTGCGGGGTGCCGTCCTGGTGGGTCCAGGCGCGCAGCCGGGCGGCGAACCAGGCCCCGGGGTGGGTGATGCCGGTGGCCGCGTCGTGGGGGTAGCGGTGGCCGTTAGGTGCCCAGTCCAGGGCGTGGAGCACGTCAGCGACACTCCAGCCGGCCCGGAAGTGGGTCTTGGCCACCGAGACCACGTAGGCGGTGGTGATCCGCCGCAGCACCAGCGCATGGTGCTGGATCTCCAACCCCGCCCAACGATAAGCCTGCTTCCAATCCGACCGGGGCGCCCCCACCCTCGAAGGCTGAACCGTCGCATGAGCCGGCCACAGCGGAGCTGTCCGTTGGGCAAGGGCGGCTTGGATTTCCCGCCGCTGCGCGGCGGCCTTGGCAGAGGGCCGCGGCGCAGCCGCGTCCTTTGGGGAAAGGCTCTCGCGCGCGTGCGGGGGAGAACATACCCCCTCCGGGGGGACCGGGCCGACATTTATATCCACAGACACTGCTGCCTCCTCTTCCGTCTTCTCGGTCGGCGTGGGTGCAGGAACCGGAGGCGCGGGGACGGTCAGGGCGTAGACGGGGGCCTCGCCCTGCTTCTTGCCTGTGGCCCGCGGGGTGTAGCGGGCCGACCGCCCGGTGGCCACCACTGCCAGCAGCCCCCAGTCTTTGAGCCGGCGGATCATCCGCCCCACCGAGTCCTCGTGCACCCCGAGGCGTTCCGCGACCCAGGCCCAGGTGGTGCGCCAGGTCCGTGAGGCCGGGTCCTGCTGGACGGCAATCACCTCGATGAGGGCGGCCATGTTGGCCCGGCCATCGGCGCGCATCAGCTCCAGGGCCGGGTGCTCCAGCACGACGCGCTTCCAGGCGACCACGTGCCGGGCCAGCCGGCACCCCTTCGGGACGGCGCGCAGCACCACGGCCTTGGAGCGTTCGTAGGCCACCCGCACCCGCCGACGGTGCGAGGGGAGCTCCCCGGAGGCCTCGAGGGCAGCGTCAGGGGCGGAGTGTGACCGAAAATCGGCGTGACGTAGTGCAGAGGGGTCCATTTGCGGACGCGCCTCAGGTACACTAGGGGACACAACAGTCCCCTGGTATTGGGTTCATGACAGGTTCCGATTCAGTTAGCTGTTGAAACGGCTGTCTAGGTCGCCAAACTTGCGACAGCCGGATGACTTCGACGGCCCGCCCTGCCAAGGCGGGCCGTCAGTCTTTTAAGCAGAGTTAGCCAGCGGTAGGCGCGGCTCCTCCCTATTGTCGAGCTTGTTGGGTCGTCCCGCATCGCGGTCGATCAAGGCACCGATGTACTCGGCCATGCTGAGTCCCGTTCGATGAGACGCTTCGACGGCCGCGCGATGCTGCTCAGGAGACACACGCGTGGACAGCGCCACTTTGTGTCCTTGCAGCTTCGGTTGCTGGTACTCGGTCATGAAGTCATCGTTGCACACCGCAACCGCAACCGGTAGCGGTGTGGGGTGTGTCTCCACGATTTCTTGGCCCCCTTGATTCTGAAACCTGAGGTGGTAAAAGTGCGCTGAAGGCTCCCACCTGGGTGTATCGCATCAACCATACAGTCTTTTGAACATGTTCAACATAAACATGTTCAAGTTCCGGGTAGCCTGGAGGGCATGTCTTGGCTAGGGGGAACTGTTTCCCGTTCCGACTCTGATGTGCTGGCTGAGCTGCCGGACCATCTCACCTGGGAGGGTCTCCATCTGGAGGTGCAGCGTCGGCACGGCAAGCCCATCCACATCAAGCCTGCCCCGGCGGGGTTGGGTCAGGACGTCACGGGCCTGTGGCTGGAGAAGGCTGAGCGGTCCTGGATTTTCCATGCTGCCGGTGAGAGCGAGCTGCTGCGCCGGCACGTGATCCTGCACGAGTACGGACACATCCTCCTCATGCACGGTGGGTGCGAACTGACGCTGGGAAACGCGTTTTCACACATCGGGGGCTCCCGACGAATCAAGACCCTTCTCGGGCGGTCCTCGACCTGGACGGCCCAGGAGATCGCGGCAGAGAACGCCGCCACGCGGTTGGCCGCCCGACTGATCCAGCAGGTGGATCCTCTGCTCGAGGCCTTCTGATGAGCCTCGGAGCGGTGTTGAGTCTGCTCAAGGCCGTGGCGTTCCTCTTCGCCGCCGTGGCAGTGGTCGTTCGTCTGCCACGAGTGGCGCGGCGACGCCGAGTGGACTTCGTCTGGGTGGGCACGGCGTTGGCGGCGCTGGCCTTCTCTGCCAACGGGGTCATGGTGCCCGAACCGACCGTGGATGCGTGGCTGGGCGGGGAGAACATCTTCCATTTGGTGCGCAACCTGCTCGCGCTCAGCGCCGTATGGTGCCTGCGGGCGGCCCTCGTCCAGTCCCTGCAGCGCAGGGACTGGAGCCGGTCGCGGACATTGCGGGAGGCCGCCATAGGTGGTGCCTTGCTGCTGGGGCTGACGGCAGCGTTCTTCTCGATCGACCGGGGCCCGACCTCGGGAGCGTTCATTCCGGACCACCTTGCCCAGGGCGGCACCCTGGTCTACACGCTGCTCATCATGGTGATGGGAGCGTGGAACGCCGCCGATGTTGCCCGTGTCGCCTTCCGGGAACTCACCCTGCGCCAGCATGGGTACGACCGCCTGCTGTGGCCGGGGCTGTTCGGCCTGGGTGTGGGAGGTTCTCTGCTCGTGCTCGGCTGCGCGCTCGAGGCCGGCTACGCAGTCCTGGGGTATTCCGGCACGTGGGATGCTGTAGCTGTGGCCCTGCGGGCCTCGTTCGGGCCGGTCTTCCTGCCCGGGGCCGTGCTGGTGTGCTTGGCCGTGGCGTGGCTGGGTCTCTACGCCCAAGGCCGGCGCCTGAAGATGGGTCTGCGCATGGACATCCTGAGGATCGCCCCGGTGTGGGCCCACCTCGGCGCGGACCGGTGGAGTCCTGGTGGACGCCCTCCGGGCTGGCGCAGCGCTCTGTCGGCTGATCCCCAGAAGGTTCTCTACAGTGCCGTCATTGCCGTCGAAGACGCCCTGCGGGCAGAGAACGCGGGCCTGTCGGAAAAGCAACGGTGTGCCCTGCGGGGCGCCGAGAGGAGATTTGAACTCACATCATGAGCACCTCGATCGTCGTCCCTCGCTGGGAGAGAACCGCCACGGAAGCCTTCCAGCCTCCGGTGCTGCTGGCGGCGCTGCTCATCGCGCTGCCCTGGGGGGCGAACCCTTCTGCGGCCTCGCTGTGGTGGGGAATCAGCGCGGCCCTCATCGTGTGCGGGGTTCCACTGGCCGTGGTCCTCATGCTGGTGCGCCGAGGGATCCTCACCGACCACCACGTGAGCGTGAAGGAGCACCGCCGCCCGGTGATGGCCGGAGTGCTGGTGCTGGTCCTCAGCTACCTCACGGCGGCGATCCTGCTGCAGGGACCGATCGAGATCGTGGCGCTGCTCGTGGCCACGTTTTTGGCCGGGCTGGTGATCGCTGTGGTGAGTCCGTGGTGGAAGATCTCCGGGCACGGCATGATGATGGGCGGAACTATTGTTGCCCTGACAACATCCTGGGGTGTGGTCGGGCTGCTGTTCGTTCCGGTGGGCCTGGCGGTGTGCTGGAGCCGCATCCGGCTCCAGGACCACACCGGGCCGCAGGTGATCTCAGGCTTCATCTACGGGCTGGCCTTCCTGGGCAGCATCTACGCCTGGATCGTGACATGAGGAGAAACCACGTGGGGGACGACAACCGGGAACGGTCAGCCCAGATCTTGGCCGACAAGATCAACCTGCTGTTGGACACCCTGCGCACCGAAGCCGGCCAGACCTACGACTTCACCACGATCCAGCAAGGCCTCAAAGACCGCGGTGTGGCCATCTCACGGACGAAATGGCACTACCTGAAAACAGCCGACATCCGGGTGCGCCCCGACGAGAAACTGCTCCGGGCACTGGGGGAAGTGTTCGGCGTGGACCCGAGATACCTCGTGCAGGAGGACGGACCGCTCCCTCAGCAGGTCGAGCAGGAACTCCACACGGTGCGCGCCCTCCGGCGAGCCGAGGTCCGCAACTTTGCCGCCCGGGCCCTCGGTCAGATCGACCCCGAAGGCCTCCAGGCGATCCTGGACGTCATTGAGAAGGATCAGCACGAGAGATAGGCCGCGCCGCACAGCATTTGAGCCCTAGACGGACTGCCCGTAGGATCCGTATTGAACATGTTCAATACGGATCCTACGGGAAGGGCACTGTGGCATGGGAAGACATCAGTGAGGCTCGATGCGCGTCTCCGCACCCGCACTCCGCACATCCGCCAGGACATACTGCGTGAGAGCAGACAGCAGCCTCTCGAGCCGTGCGTGATTCGCGTAGTACAGCATCGGCCGGCCACGGCTCTGCTGCGCCTCCGCCTTCACGGCATCCATGGCCTCCAGCTCGGTCAACTGAGCACCGAGAGTCTTGGCCGGGAGCCCCGTTCGTTCCACCAGGTCCGCACGTAGCGCCGGTCCCTGCCTGAGGGCATTGATGATCGACAGCCGGACGGTGTTGCCGAACACCTTGGCGGCTTCGGCAACAAGATCAGGCTGACCTGCAGGGCGAACTACGGACGGCACGGAATTCATTGTGTCGCACCCGCAACACCTCACACGCAACTGACATCGCACCTCAGGCCCGAGACCCATACCGCAACGAGCCGAACTTGTTTTGACCGTGTTATACAGCCAAGACGTGCTACAACTTTCATAACTGCATAAAACAGCCAAACGGGTTGGCGCCGGAAAGGGAGGTGACGTGTGAGAGATGAGGAGTCCCACGGCTCATCCACTCTGGCTATCGCTGTCCTGGCGCTGGGCGGGGTGATGGCGATCGGTGTGCCCGTCGTGGGTTTGGCCGGACTTGCACTGGTGGCGGACATGCAGGCGTCAGCCAATAGCGGGTGCGTCCCTTCCACGGTCGTCTCCGACGAGGACCCCGGGGACGGCGTGATCAACGTTCCCAACGGCTGGGGTCCACTGGTGGAGGAGGCGGCCAAGACGGCCGGACTCCCTGCAAGTGTCGCGGCTGCCCAGCTCAAGCAGGAGTCCAACTGGAACCCGGACGCCGGCAGCTCCGCCGGGGCCCAAGGCATCGCCCAGTTCATGCCCGACACCTGGGCCCAGTACGGGAACGGCGGAAACGTGACTGACCCCGAGGACGCGATTCCCGCCTACGGCCGCTACATGGCAGACCTCAGGAATGAGGTGAAGTCCCTGGCCGGTGACGACGCGGACCAGTTGGTGCGTCTGACCTTGGCTGCCTACAACGCCGGCCCCGGTGCGGTGCTCGAGCACGAGGGTGTGCCGCCGTTCGCGGAGACCCAGCGCTACGTGGAGAGAATCCTCGACGGCGGTCAGTTCGAGTTCTCCGCCGGCTGTGCGGCCCCCACCGGCGGCAAGGCGTGGGACGGGGACCTCGGGGAGGGGGAGTGGACCACGCCGTTGCCCGGTGGAAGGTTCACCTCCGGCTATGGGGGCCGCAGTGTCCCGGGCCTGCCCGATTGGGCGCAGAACCACATGGGGGTGGATTTCGCCACCCCGGGTACTGGTGGCAGTGCGGGTGGGGCGGTGATCGCCCCGACCGATCTACGCATCACCGGGTTCAACGCCCCGGATGGATGCGTGATCGCCAAGGAAGACGGGGACGATCCTGATTTCGGGTTCGCCTTCTGTCACCTGAACTCCTGGGGCGTGAAGAAGGGTCAGCGCCTCACCCGCGGCGATGTGATCGGCACCGAGGGCAATCGGGGCCAGTTCGGGATGGCCACGCACCTGCACTTTGAGATTTATCGGCCCGGGGCTCCCGACGTCGTTTTCCCCTACCAGGGTTTCAACATCGACCCCGAGTCGATCCTGCGAGAGAAAGGAGCGTGGCCCGAATGAGCCGCCGCCCCCATTTGATGACTGCCCTGGCCCTGTGCGCCCTGCCCCTGGCAGCGTGCTCAACCAGCCCGGCCCAGGAGACGTCCGTCCTGTCCAGTGCTGCCGCCTCGGCTAGCTCGTTTCCTGCCGCCTGGCCTACGTCGAGCAGCTTCCCCACCCCGGAGGTGCCCGGGGATGGGACCTTCCCGCGTGTTCAGGACGTGGACCGCTCCGATGTGGACTCCACCGCCCGGGCGGCTGCGCTCCTGCTGCATTCCTGGGACACCGCTGCGGACCACACGGAGACGGCGGCTGCGATCCGCACCAAGCCGCTCATGTCGGACGATTGGGCGGCTCAGCAGGTCGAGCCTGAGCGCAACTCCTCCCAGGGGGCGTGGCTCGGTCCGGCCGAGCACGGGGCCTACAGCCGTGCTCAGGCGGTGCCGGCGATCGGGGACGTGACCCGCGACGTCGCTGACGATAAGGCAGTGCGGGCGTACAAGGTGACCTGGCGGTGGGCCAGCCGTGACGGCGAACCTGCCGAGGGCACCGGGACCCGGCACGCGACGATCTACCTGGAGAAGCACTCCGGGGCCTGGGAAGTCGTGGGCCACCAGTCCCACGACCTGCCCGCAGGGGAGGCCGCCTCGTGAGCGTGGCCGTCCACTCCTGGCCGGTGATCACCCTGACCTTCGGCGCGGAGCAGATCGTGGCCGATGCCAACGGGGAGGTGCTGACCTACCCGGTGCTCGATGCCACCACCGCCCACGAGGTCGCTGCGGACGCGGCCGCCGAGGCGTGCCGGCGGTTGGGGTTGAAGGTCTGCCGGGTGCAGGGCCACACCGAGAACGGGTCTGTGTTCGAGATGGTCGTGGACACCGAACTCGGCATCCTTGAGGAGTACGAGGTGCCAGCGTCCGGGCCGACCCCCAACCGCGGGGTTCGGCAGACGGGTAGCACTACCGCGGGCCGATCGGCTCACTTCAAGGGTGGTAACCAGCGCCGCCGCGCCCTGGCGATCTGGGGCAGCGTCGGGGTCCTGGCGCTCACGGCCGGCACCTCGGTGACGATGAACCTGACCGAGGGCCACGGGGAGCCGGTCGCGGTGGTGCACACCCCGCCACCGGCGCAGCTGCCGGTGCCGGCCCCGGCCGGATGGGACACCTACGGCGCCTGGGCCACGCCCATGTCCGGGTCTCAAGTGCAGGCGGTCCTGGACTGGGCAGGGCGCCCGGTCAGTGTGGACGGCAGCAAGCTCACCGGCCATGACCCGGCCACGGGTGTGGAGCAGTGGAGCCGTAGCGCACCGTTCACCGTGACCCAGGTGGCGCTGTTCACCGTTGACGGGCAGACCCGGCTGGCGGCCGCCACAGCCAAGGAGCTGGTGCTGTTCACCCCCGACTCTCCCGAGCAGATCCGGGTCGAGGTGCCCCAGGAGGCCACCGTGGTCCTGGACGGAGGCACCGTGCCCCGGCTGGATCTGCCCACCAAGAAGTCCCTGCTGTTGAGAGCGGACGGGTCCACCGTCTCCCGGGTGGTGCCAGCGGCCGCCAAACCCCTGGAGGCCCAGGGGGATCACCTGATCGCCGCCGATGCCAAGGCGGGGAAGGTGTGGCGGGTCGGCACCGACTCGGCGGCCCTGCCCAAGCCCGCTGCACTGCCCGCCCCGGCCGAGGGCGCGGAACTGACCGGCGTCCTCGGCAGTGTTCAGGGCCGGATGGTGGCCGCCTGGAAGGACGGTAAGCAGACGATCGTCGGCTTCTACGACGTAGATGAAGCCACCGACGTCACCACGGTGAAGCAGGTCGCAGTGCGCGAACTCGACGGGGGCCAGATCACCACCTCCACCGTGCAGACCGACCGGGTCCACGGGCTGCTGCTGGCCTCAACGGTGCTGGTCGATGTGGAAGCCACCACCGTCCACCGCCTCGATGGTCAAGCCACGCTGGCCGCCGGCTATGCCTGGGTCACCAACGACGGTGAGCAGACCCAGGTCACCCGCGACGGACAGCCCGAGGCGACCACCACGGCTGACCAGGCCGCGGTGCCCGACGTCATCACGGACAACGGAATGGCGATGACCCGAGTGGCCGGATCCACCGATAGCTCCCTCTACGCCCTGGCCAAGACCGGCCCTATCCCCACAGCTAGCACTTCACCGACCGCGAGCCCTACCCCCACTGCCAAGGAGACCCCCAGATGAGAATGACCGCGACGATCGACTCCACCGGTGCTGTAGAGCTGGACACCGCCGGGCAGATCACCCGGGAGAACCACTCCACCGTGGGCGATGCCCGCCGTTCGGTGATGGCCACGGCAAAGACCCTGGCGGAGCAGACCAGCCAGGACACCCAGCTGCACATCGATGACCCTTCCGGGTCCCGCACGTTCCTGGTCGGTGTCGATGGCACCTCCCGGCAGGAAAGCCCGGCACCGGCCACCGTGCAGGCCCCGGCTGAGTCCGTGGCTACGGTGGAGCCGGTGGCATCAGCCCCCATCGAGTCCCCGGCCCCGGTTGAGTCGGTCGAGTCCGTTGAGCCTGAGTCGGTGTCTGCTGTGGAGCCGATGGTGCCGGCGTCGGTGGAGACGGCCCAGGTGGCTGCGACCTCCACGGCCCCTAATCCGTTTCTCGGCGGTCGCCCGTCCACGGCCCGGACGGTGGCGGAATCCGAGGCGGCTGGAAGCCGGCGGGAGTCGTTGCCCTCCTTCGTGGACCGCCCCGAGGTGGACGCCCCGGCTCAACACGGATGGCGCGGGGCGCTGAACTCGATGGGCCTGCGCCTGGGACCTTCGGCCGCGGAGCTGAGCCAGCGCCAGGACGAGGCCGCGGTGTCAGCCCACTGGGCCGGGCCGCGCACGATCGCGGTCCTGAACCCCAAGGGCGGGGCCGGGAAGACGCCCACGGTAATCTGCCTGGCGGCCGTGTTCGCCCGCCTCTCCGGTGGCGGAGTGCTGGCCTGGGACAACAACAACTCCCTGGGCTCACTGGGCTGGCGCACCTTCGATGCCGGGCACGAGGCGACCGTGGTCGATCTGCTCGGGCGCACCGAGCACTTCATGACCTCCGATGCCCGGGTGGGCGATCTGTCCGGGTACGTCCACCACCAGCCGGCCGATCGCTACGACGTTCTGCGCTCCGATGACCGCTCCGGGGACCAGGAGCGGCACATGGTCACCGGAGACGAGGTGGACCGGCTGCACGCGGTGGCCGCGAAGTACTACCGGGCGATCGTGATGGATTCGGGCAACACCGAACGCGGAGCGAACTGGCAGGCAATGATCGGCCACGCCGATCAGGTGGTGATCCCGGTGAAGTCCGTCGATGACGCCGCCGAGGGCGCCTCCCGGGTGCTGGCCGCCCTGCACGCCGGGGACCCCCACGCCCAGGAGCTCGCGCGTAACGCGGTGGTGGTGGTGCTGTGCTGCGAGCCCGGCCACCGGAAGACCAAGGCCAAGGAGCTGGCTGATGAGTTCGCCCCCTACGTCCGTGCGGTGGTGACGATCTCCTATGACCGGGCGCTGGTGGAGGGTCGGGTGCGGTTCTCCGCGATGACCCCGGCCACCCGCCGGGCCTGGCTGCGCGCCGGGGCGGCAGTGCGGGAGGGACTGTGATCGTGGACAGCCCTCGCAACCCTTTCGTGGCCGCGCCGGAGGTCATCGAAGAGGAGGACCCGATGGAGGAGGACCCGATTCTCGGGGCCCGGGACTCCATCCGTGGGCCGCAGAACCTCCAGCAGAGGCTGGCCGAGGAACCGGCGCCCGCCGAGGAGCCGGCCGCCCCGGTGGACGTCTCCCAGGCCACGCTGTGGCTGGTCGGTGCCTCTGGCGGGGTAGGGACCTCCACGCTGGCCAGGCTGTGCTCCGAATCAATCGTGGACGCGGGCGTGCAAGAACCGGAATGGGCGGGACGGGCGCTGCTGGTGTGCTCCACCAGCGCAGCCTCCCTGGAGTCAGCGGCCCAACTGGCGCGCAAGTCCGCCACCGGGCAACTGCCCTATGAGCTGGTCGGTTTGGTCATCGTCCACGACCGGCCCAAGAACCGGATCACCAAGCCCACCCTGAGCTTCGCCCGCAGTGTGGCGCGGATGTTCCCGGTGGCCATGACGGTCCCCTATGAGTCTTCGTGGCGCGAGGTCGGCGTCACCCCCAGTCCTTCCAGCACCCGGCTGAAAACCGTGCTGCGGAAGATCCACAGAATCGCCCAGACCGGGCACTGAGAAAGGAAACCCCCCGATGTTCATCAACACCCTCAACGCCCTGATGATCCCGGCCATCAACGCCACCCCAACCCAGCCCCCGGGCATGGAGAACGTGACCATGATCCTCGGCTGGATTCTCTGGGCCGCCGGCCTGGTCTTGTTCGTCTACTTCATCTTCGGGCTCGTCACCGCCGGGCGGAACCGCCGCCGTGGTGATGAGGTCGAGGCCCCGGTGTGGCCGCTGGTCGCGGCCGCCCTGCTCGGGGCGGCCGGGGCGATCTGGAACATGATCACCGGCGGCTGAGCCGGCCCCCGATTCTCGACCGGCACCGCAACGACATGGAGACCCCCCGATGGACACGAACAACAACAACGCAACTCGGACCCGCCCCCGCTGGTTCGGCCCGGCGCTGATCGCCCTGGTGCTGCTGCTGGTCGCGGTGGCCGGCTGGACCATTCGCAACCTCACTACCCCCGATGAGGCCCAGGGCCCTACCTCGCCTGCTGCCCCTGCTGCCTCGACTGCCCCCACCCAGGGGGCGGCCGAGGCGGCTGCTCCCGGCTCGGTGGAGGACTTCGCCTGGGACTGCCAGACGCAGCTGAGCACCGACACCTCCTCGGTGGCCGTTGAGGCCCCCGAGGTCCTGGATTGGGTGGCCGCCGGCTACAACGTGGTGCCCTCCTCCGACGAGTTCGGTGGCTGCGAACGACGCGACTCGGGGCTGCGGGTGGGCTACGCCCATTCGGAGGCCGGGGCGCTGATGGCTGCGGCGACCTACGCGATGGCCTTGGACCCGTCCGTGAGCGAAGAGGCCGCTAAGAACATCGAGGTGGGCATTGCTGAGGGACCCAACCGGGATCGGATCGAGGAGAAGGCCCAGCGCATCCGTGACGGCGTGGAAGAAGGCGATGACGGGTCCGCGTCGGCGTCCACGACGCTGATCGGCTACTCCCAAGATCACTACACCGACGAGGCCGCGTCCTACCAGCTGATCTACTCCCTGCCCTCGGACAACGGTCTGATGACCAAGGTGGCTGTGCAGGCCGATGTGGTGTGGGAGGACGGGGACTGGAAGCTGGACCCGGCCTCGGGCACCGATCTGATGACCTCGGACCAGTACCAGGGTCAGTCCTACGTGGAGTGGGGGCCCAAGAGCTGATGGACGTCATTAAGGACGTCGCCGGCAGCATTGCCGGGGACACCGTGGAGAAGCTGATCCTGTTCATGGCCGGGTGGCTGATCGAGGTGTTCACCACGATGCTCGATCTGGTCGGCACCTGGTGGCTGAACATCGGTGCCCCGGAAATGGGCGCGGGCTCGGCCACCGAGCGGGTGCAGACCGCCACGACGACCTTCGTTGGGGTCGCGGGCATCATCGGGACGGCTTTCGCCGTGCTCAGGATTGCTCGGGATCACAACCGGGAGTCGGCTGAGAACCTGGTGATGGGGCTGATCCGCACCGTGGTGGTCTCCGGGCTGGCGGTGTCGATGGTCGCACTGTCCTTGACGGTCACCGATGAGGTGGCCCCGTGGCTGGTGGACACCATTGCTGGCAACGCTGCCCGGGACGGGCTGGGACAGTCGATGGGTCTGAGCGGGATGGTGGGTGCCGGGATGGCTTTGCCTACCGCTGGGATTTTGCTGTTCCTGACTCCGTTCGCGCTGCTGGGGGCGATCCTCAACGCGGCCCTGGTGATTTTCTCTTACGGGGTGGCCGGGGCTCTGTGCGGGCTGCTGCCGATCTTCGCTGCGGCTTCCACCACACAGAAGGGACAAAAGTCCTTCGATAAAGCGGTGGGCTGGTTGCTGGCGATGATCCTCTTCAAGCCCGGGGCCGCGGTGATTTATGGCTTCGGCTTGGCCTTGATGAACGGGATCGACGGCACCGGGGGCGATGAGGTCGCCAACAAGATCATCTCCTTGCTCACTGGCACGGTGGTCATTTTCTCGGCCTGCTTCGCTATGCCCGCTCTGGTCCGTGTCCTGGTTCCGGCGGTCAGCGCCGGTCCCCGCGGTATGGGTGCTGGTGGGCTGGCGATGCTCGGTGGTGCGGTGGCGATCGGTGCGTTGACCGCTGGTGTCGGCACGGCCGCCGCCGGGGCGGCCGCCGCGGGTGCTGGAGCTGCCGGTGCAGGAGCCGGTGGCGCTACGGGCGCAGGAGCCAGTGGCGCCGGAGCTGCCGGTGCCGGGGCTTCGGGGGCGGGTGCCGGGTCCGGCGCTGGGGGCGGTGCCTTCAGTGCGACCGGGGCCCAGGCACCGGGTAGCGGCGAGGCTGCTGGCGGAGGCTCGTCCACGGCTGGTGGCCCGGCCGGTGCGGAGAACGTGGAGAGCGCCACGGCTGCTGCAGCTCCTAGCTCTGCACCGGGGACCACGACCGGGGATGCCTCGGGGGCGGAGAACGTCCAGAGCAGCACGGCCGGTGCGGCTCCTACCTCCGCGCCAGGGACCACGACCGGGGGTGCCTCGGGCGCGGAGAACGTCCAGGGCCCCACCAGCGGGTCGTCGGCTCCAGGTGGCTCCAGTGCCTCCACGGGCAGCGGCCCGGCCGGCGCGGAGCCGGTGCAGAGTTCGAACCCGCCCCCGGCAGCTGCCGGTGGGGCGTCTGAGGCGTCCGGGCCAGCCGGTGCGGAGCCGGTGGCTTCGACGAATGGTGCCGGGCCGACCGGGCACCCGGGCGGGGAAGGGTCCTCGGTGACGGGGGCCAAGAAACCGTTGGTCGACGGCCAACGGCTGGAATTCGGGCTGCGGGAAGTCGCCCGGGACAGCGAGCAATCCATTGAGAGTGGTGAGGATCTGTGAGTAGCAACCAGGTGATCGTGCGGCAGTACGGCAACATCGCTGAGGACAAGACGGCCGGGCTGTTGGGGTTCTCGATGGCCTCCACCGTGGTGCTCGGTGTGGGGTCGGTGCTTGTGTTCCTGTTCATCATGGCCTCCCAGATCTGGGTGGCTGCCGGTGTCGCGGTGGCCGCGTTCATCGTGGCCACTGTGCTCGGCTCCAAGGACCGCAACGGCCGGTCCAAACCCGAGCGGTGGATCGCCCGGGGCATGTTCTCCCGGACCGAGAAGAAGAATCGGACCACCTACAAGGCCGGGCCGACCTCGCAGATCCCGGATAGTTCCTTTCGCGCCCCGGGGGTGCTGGCTGCGACCGAGCCGGTGTCCTTCACCGACCTGTTTGACCACCACGGGGTGATGCTGTGGCACCCGAAGTTGAAGACCGGAACCGTGTTCGTCATCGCCAACTCCTCCGGGCTGGGTCTGCTGGATCAGGACCGGGTGGACCGGATGGTGGGCACTTGGGCCGCCTTCCAGCGCGATGCCGGGTCGAACACGGAGTTGGTGCAGGTTTCGGTCACCACCCAGTCCACGACCGATCCGGGGGAGCGGCTGCCCGATGCGGTGGCGGTGGGCCGGGCTCAGGCTGGGTCCCAGTCGGTGCCCGCTTTCGCCCGGGCGACGATGGACGAGGTGGTGGCCAACCTCAACCAGGACGTGCCCAAGCTGGAGCAGTGGATCGCCCTCACGTTCAGCGCCAAGGCCAACGCGGGTGAGGGCGTGCCCGAGCGCACCGCCGAGGAGCTGGCCACGGACGTGTCCTCGCTGCTCAGTGGGTTCCTGGAGCAGCTGGAGCAGGCCGGGGCCGGGTCGGTCTCCCTGATGCAGGAACACGACCTCATCGACCAGACCTATGTGGCCTATAACCCCCTGGCGGCCGCGGCTGTGGAGAAGGCCCGCCTCTCGGAGGCCGGCACCGGGCTGCGCTGGGAGGAAGTCGGGCCTTCGGCGGCCCGCGTGGTCGGTTCCCCGGGCCGGTATGAGCACGGTGGGGTGGTGTCGAAGTCGTGGCAGATGTGGCGCCCCCCGGCAGGGACTTTCCGGGAGAACGCCCTGGTGGCCCTGTTGGCGCCGAACGCGGAGATGTTGCAGAAGCGGGTGACGGTGTTCTACCGGCCGCAGTCCCCGGACAAGTCCGCCACCCAGGTGCAGCAGTCGCTCACCAATGCGCAGTTCGCGGCGAATCAAAAGAACCGCCGGCCCACCAGCTCCCAGATCATCGCCCTGGAGAAGGCCCGGAAGGCCGAGCGTGAGCAGGCCGAGGGCGCGTCCCTGGTGCGGTTCTCGATCGTGGTCACCGCCACCGTGGAGCGGCCCGAGCAGCTGCCGCGGCTGGCGGCCACGCTGCGGCGCAATGCCTCCCAAGGGGTGCAGTTGGGGTTGCGGGAGTGCGACTACAACGACGACGCGGCCTTTGCGTTCAACCTCGGCCTGGGTGTGGTCCCGGATGCCGTGGCGACGATTCCGGCTGATGTGCGAAAGGCGCTGTGATGTCTGTCTTCGACCAGCTCACCGATTCGATCCTCAACAAGTCCTTCGGCCGCTCCGCCGCGCAGAGCAACGGGCAAATGCGCGAGCTCACCGAAAAGGGCGTGGACGTGGCCCACGGTGGGATGAACTCCTGGGTGGAGGCACCCCCGGAGTTCACCGCGACCTCAAATCAGACCGCGGGGCTGTGGCCGTTCGCGGTGGGCACCTCCTCCCCACTGGTCGGGGCGGTGCTGGGACGCAACCAGCTCAACGGCTCGGTGGTGTGCGGGGACCCGATCAACCTGTTTTTGCGCGGCATCATTTCCTCCCCGTCTTGCTTCATCTTGGGGCTCCAGGCGAGGGGCAAGTCCTCGGTGGCGGTGCGCATGGCCTTGGCCCTGGTGGACCAGGGGTTCCTGTTCGTCGGGGCCAGTGATGTGAAGCCTGACCTGGCCGGGCTCACCGTCGAGGTCGGCGGCCAGGTCATCCGGGTGGCCCCCGGGGTCGGCTCGATCAACCCCTTGGATGCCGGGCCGTTGTGGCGCCGGCTGGGGGAGTTGCCCGAGGCGCTGCAACGGCAGATGCGCGCGGAGATCCACAGCCGCCGCCTCAATGCGCTGACCGGGTTGCTGGAGCTGGTGTTCAAGGCACCGTTGGATGCCCGGCAACAGGAGCCCACGGTGCTGTCCATGGCGATCACCGAAGCCGCCGAGCACGCCGAGGCCCAGGGCCGGCAGCCGATCATCGCCGACGTGGTGGACGTGATCACCGCCGCACGGCCGGCGATCATGGCCGCGATCCTGGTCGATGACCAGGCCGCCTACAAGGCGCAGGTGCGGAACCTGCTGGCCGGGCTCAACGCCCTGGGTGCGCACGGGCCCTTCGGGGACGTGTTCTGCCGGCAGACCAGTGAGGAGATGGAGATTGACCAGTCGGTGGACTTCGACCTCTCCGCCATCGACGAGACCCTATTGGACCTGCGGGCGGCAGTGCAGATCGTGTGCTGGTCCTACGCCCAGGCCGGGATCTCCGCGGCCAAAACCCTGGCCGAGGCCGGGCTGATGGAGGAACGCCACCACCTGATGATCATGGACGAGCTGTGGCAAGCCCTGCGCGCCTCGGAGCTGCTGGTCCACCAGATCGACGGCATCACCCGCCTCAACCGCACCAAAGGACTCGGGCAGCTGCTGATCACCCACTCCATGAAAGACCTCCAGCTCTCCACCGAGGAGCTGACGAAAATCGCCACCGGGTTCATGGAGCGCTCCTCCATGAAGGTCCTCGGTGGGCTGGCGCAGAACGAGATGGAGATGCTGGAGACGGTCTTCCCGCTGTCCGAGCAGGAGAAGGCGCTGCTGGTGGCCTGGTCCGCCGAGGGTTCGGTGAACCCCAAGACCGGGCGCACCTCCCCACCCCCGGGGCGGGGCCGGTTCATGCTCAAGACCGGGGAGGCGCCGGGGGTGCCGTTCCAGACCAATCTCACCGCCGGGGAATTGCGGGTCCATGACACCAATGCGGCCTGGGCGGCCGCACAGGCACGGGTGAAGGCATGAACACCAATGACCAGAACAAGAACTTCATCGGCATCCTCCTCCTGTTCGCCGCCGTGATGGGCGCCGTGGCCCTGGTGCACCTGGGCGAGATGCTGACCCCGGTGACCGGAGATCTGCCGTGGAACCCGTTTACCTTGGGCATCCAGCTGGCGACCGGGGCGTTGGACTGGCCAACCGCGGCGACTTTCCTGGTGGGTCTGGAGGTGGTGGTCGGTGTGGTGGCGCT
Source organism: Kocuria turfanensis (assembly GCF_001580365.1). Classification (NCBI taxonomy): domain Bacteria; kingdom Bacillati; phylum Actinomycetota; class Actinomycetes; order Micrococcales; family Micrococcaceae; genus Kocuria; species Kocuria turfanensis. The sequence goes on from NZ_CP014481.1 coordinate 54,596, forward strand.
GATGGTGTGGGGCACCCGCACCCCGTCCAAGGCTCAGGAGGCCGCCCGGCGGATGAGTCCTCCGGGGCGGATCAACCCGGCGATGGCTGCGGCTCGCACCACGGAGGCGCACCGGCTCCACCCGGAGGCACAGGGCATTGGTCCGGGGCTGACGATCGGGCTGGTGGGCAAGAACCCGGTCTATCAGGGCTGGCGGGAGTGCTCCGCGCACGTGTGGGGCACCGGGCGGGGCAAGACCACCTCCCAGGTGATCCGCCATGCCGTCGAGGCGCCGGGGGCGTTCGTGATGACCTCGAACAAGGTGGACGGGGTGGCCGAGGTCCTGGCCGCCCGCACCACGACGGGCAGCACCGTGTGGTTGTTCGACCCCCAGCGCATTTGGCGCGACAGCACCCGCCCCGCGATGATCTTCAACCTGCTGGCCACCGTCACCGATACGGTCTCGGCCGGGGAGGTCGCCTCGATCTTTCAAACGGCCTCCGCCTCCGGGTCGGTCGGGGGCAAGGGGGATCCGCAGTTCGACTCCCAGGGCCGCGACTACCTCTCCTGGTGCCTGCTGGCCGCGGCCAAGAGCGGCAAGACGCTGGCGGACGTGCTGCGCTGGGTGTCCTCGGCCGCGTTCATGGAACCGGCCCAGCTCCTGAAACAGGCCGGGCACACCGGCCCGGCCGCGGCGTTGGAGGGCATGGGGGATCAGCCCGAGGACACACGTGGTTCGGTGGCCGCCAGTGCCCAGCGCATGTCCTCGGCCCTGGTCCACGACGAGCTTCTGGCCTGGACCACCCCGACCCCGGGGGTGCCGGTGTTCGACCCGCACCGCTTCGTCACCAGCAAGGACACCCTGATCCTGCTCACCCAAGACGCTGCCGGCTCCGGGGCCGCCTTCATCTCGACCCTGGTCTACGCCGTGGTCACCGCCGCCCAGCACGCCGCCCGCCGGGCCGGGGGCCGGCTGCCGGTGCCACTGGTGGCAGACCTCGATGAGGTGGGCAACGTGGTGAAGCTCAAGCAGCTGCCGGAGTGGTATTCGTTCTTCGGGTCGATGGGCATTGTGGTCTCGGCCTACTTCCAGACCAAGGGGCAGGGCGTGGACATGCTCGCCCGCACCGGGTGGGACACCCTCTGGTCGGCCGCGGCGGTGAAGGTCTACGGCGGTGGCTCCGATGACGCGGAGTTCCTGGAGTCGCTGCGCAAGCTCATCGGCACCTACGACGCGAAGGTGCGCAGCACCTCCACCTCCCGCGGAGTCGCCTCCCGATCGGTGCAGACACAGCAGCGCGACATCATGCCGGTCTCCAAGCTCTCCGAGCTGCCGGCCGGCCACGCCTGGGTGAAGACCTCCACCGGCGGCGGCACCATCGTGCGCACCGTGCGGTGGTTCGAGGACAAGGACCTGACAGCCTGCATCAACCCGGTGCTGGAGCGGATCAAGGAAGGACAGCACCGATGAGTGAGCAGCAGGCAGAGACGGAGCACGCGGATACGGAGCAGGCATACACCCCGGAGGAGTTCGTGGAGTGGGTGGAGCGGTTGATAGCCCGAGTGGAGTCCGTGGACATGGATCAGGCCATGCGCTGGTGCCCGCAGTGGTGGGCTCACACCGAGGCCGTGGACCGATTCAAGGCCCTCTATGAGGAATGGATCGGGTGTCAGGCCAACGGGGGCATGTCCTCGTGGTGGGTCAATCACTTCGACCGCCACGCCGCTGTGCTGTTCACCAAGCGCGGTCCCTTCGGGGAATGCGGCACGTCCCACGTTGAGAAAGGCTTCCGGCGCACTCTGGCCTGTGAGCATCCTCCGGCCGACTGGTCGTGGTGACCACATAGTCCTGGGGCAGGTCGCCGCCCCTTCCCATTGGCCTGAGCCCTGCCACGCTCCCTCAGTCCTTGGCCGCAGCCTTCCTCGCACGCAGGTGCTCGCCGTACTCACCGCGGACCTCCTCGTAGTGCTCGTCAGTGAGGTCGACCATGCACCGCACGGCGTCGCCGGACCAGACGTAGCTCCCACCGTTGCTGTGCTTCCACGCCATGCGCGGGTTGTCACGCAGGTTCTCTTTCCAGCACAGGGCCGCGTGATCGTAGTTTGTCAGCGCTTTGTCCTTACCGGGGCCCTTGCGCTTGGCGTTCACCCGCTCGATCAGCTCGGTCATCGTGTAGGGGTGCGTCTGATTCGGGTCGGTCTTTTTCACCATCACCCGCTCGCCCTCCTTCGCCACGGACACCACCAGGTCGGCTCGCGTGACGGGCTTGACTGAGTGCAGGTGCACGTCGTAGACGGCCGCGACGCGCTGCATGTCAGCGCCGGCGGCTTGGGCTTCGTCGAGCAGCTTGCGCAGGCCCTCGATGAAATTCTGAACCTCGGCCACGGCTGAGTTGGCAGGTTCGGTCTTCATGAACTGGATCGGCTCCGTCGGTGCCTTGGCGCCGAGGGGGAGGAGCTGCCAGGTGATCGAGTCGGCCAGGTCCTTGTTGAAGCGGTCGAGCATGAAGTCCCGGTAGTTGAGGACGCTGGTCTGCAAGAAGGGGTAGACCATCTCGCCCAAGTCGGCGGCGTAGAGGTGCACCGCGCGGTTGCGGTACCCGACGAGAGCTGTGACGTTAGCTGCCAAGGCCGTGCCGTCGACGCCCGTCGGAAAGAGCTTGTGGATGACCACCTGCTTGAGCGCATCCTCAGCCGCCAGCGTCCGGTAGGGCTCGTTGCGCTTCTTGGGGTAGAAGATACGCTTCCCCGCCTGCCGCAGGGCCGCCTTCAACGCGAGCTCCCAAGCGTTGACAACGAGAACCACGGTGACCTCGTCGCGATACTCCATCCGCGGCTTGTTGTAGACCTCGATCGCTGACAGCATCGCCGAGAGTGAGTTCGCGACGAGCCGCCGCGAAGAGACATAGGGCTGCGGCATTCTTCATCACCTCGGTCAGGAAGGTCGTCAATGACATCGAGCCTAGAGCTACTGACCGGAGACGGTGATCAATCGTGAGAACGGCGGCTGGTTGCCGCAAGCCATGTGGGGTCGGAGGTGATGCTCGGATGCCGGGGAGCTCGGTCATGGGACCCATTTGTCGCCTCCGCTCGATCAACGTCTCCGGTCAGTACAGCTAGAGGCTGCGGCCACCGTCGCGGCGAATGCGGTCAGCCGCATGGCGCGTTGCCGCGGCGTTCTCCTCCTGCCGGCGGGACATCTGCTCGACACGATTAGCGGCCTTGAAGCGCTTGATGACCTCGGCCTGGCTGCGTTCCAGGTCGGTCTTGTTCTGCTTCCTGGCGGCGTCGTTCTGGGCGTTCTCGGACACGGTGGGTTCCTTCTTCTGGGGGGCCGGCGCTTCGGGGGATGACGTGCCGGGAGCCGGGGAAGCGGGTTGGGTCTGGGCCCGGTGGCGGGCCACTGCGCGGGCGATCAGCTCGTCCGTGGTCAGCACGCGCCCGGGTTCCTCGGCTACCGGAGTCTTGGCAGCTTCGGTGACGGCGTTCTCCCGCACCTGGGGGTCGGGAAGCGTGTCGGCGGCCTGGGCGCGGGTGGTGCGCAGGGCCTCCACGGCTTCCTGAGCTGGGGTCGGGGTGGTGCGCACCTGTTCGGCCACGTGTGCCTCATCGACGGCTTGCCGGATCTGCTCGGGCGTCTGCGGTGCGGCGGTGGTGAGCGCGGAGTGCTTGTGCAGCGCGGTGGCGCGAGCCATCAGAGCGGCCGCGATCGGGTCCCCCTGGTGGGCCTGGGGGATCAGCGTGGTCTCGTGGGTGCCGATGTTGTAGCGGTTCCGGTACGCCTCGACCTCGGCGGCCACCTGGTGCCACTCGGCCGCCTTCGCAGGTTTGGCAGGCACCGGCCCCAGGGCAGTAGTCCACTCGGGGCGGGCCTCGGCCAGCTCGGCCCCGCGCACCATGACGCGCTGCTCCATCCTGGTGCGCAGCCGTTCCAGTTGCTCCCGGTACTGCACCGGCACCTGCCGGTCGGTGGTCAGCGGGGTGGGGGCCAGGTCCTCGCTCACCCGGCGCCCGTCCGCCATCGGGGCCGGTGCCGGGGTCTTGGCGGCCACCGCGCGCACCTGCTGCTCGGCGGCGATCGCCTCCCCGATCGACACTCCCGTGTCGGTGCGGGTGCGCTCTCCTCGGGCGATCTGCTCGACCGCCGTCTGCTCCGGGGACAGCCCGGCGCGGCGCTCTTGTTCGGCGCCCATTGTGCGGGCGGTCCAGTCCAGGTGCAGCGATGTGGTGGACTCCCACAGTTCCGGGGGCAGGGCCAGGTTCTCGGCCTCGGCACTGGCCTTCGCTTGGGCCAGCTGAGCCGAGGGCATCCAGGCGTAGGGGTGTGAGGCCCACTGTGGGTCCTCGATCGCGGGCTGGGTTTGGGCGGCCTTGGTGCGCTCAGCCAGCCGTTCCAGGTGCTCGTCGGTGAGGTTGCCCAGGGGCCGGCGGTCGGTGTTGTCGATGATCGCCCTCGCGGCCTCGATCTGGTGCTCCAGCCGCCACGCCAGCACGGCGGCCGGGTCCTCCGCCCCGCCAAAGCCGCGCTGATGCACTGCCCGGTTCAGTAGTTCGGCCGGGTCCATGCCGGCCTCCTGGGTAGCACGCAGGTGGGTGGCCACCGCGCCCCACGCCTCGCTGCTGGTGAAGTCTGCGGCCTTGTCCGCGCCCATGACCTCGACGGCCACCGTGCGGGTCTTGGCCGTCCAGGCAGCGTCAGCGGTCTCGCGGTAGACCTCGCCTAATGTGGCGACGTCGCCGTTGCGCATTGCCTCGGCGGCCACGGTTTCGTGGGCGGACAGGTTCCGGTCGTAGGCTCCGGCGATGCTCTCAAGCACCTCATCCCGGGACTGCCCCTCGGCCAGGGCGACGTAGAGCTGGTTGGTTTCCCGTCCTCGAGTGGCGGCCACGTAGGCGGCGGCCCGGTCGGTGGAGTCGTCCAGGATGACGTGGGCGGTGTCCACGGTCGCGCCCTGGGCGCGGTGCACGGTGGCGGCGTAACCGAGCTGGCCGTGCTGGGCCAGGTAGTCGGCGTCCAGGGTGATCTTGCCGCCGTGGCTGGTGTGGCCCAGCGTGGCGGTGTCGGCTCCGACCTTCTCCACGGTCCACACATCGTTGTTCTTCACGAAGTCCTTGCCACCGTTGAGCTGCAAGGTCCGGTCATTGCGGCGGGTCACCACGACGTCCCCGGTGTGGGCGGTGAGGCCGTCGCGCAGCACCACCGAGTCCCCGGAAGCGTCCAGGGCTCCGGTGGCGATCCGGGCGGCTTGGGCGCGGGCGTTCAGCTCGGTGACGGTGGCGTTGTCGGTGGCCATCAGCAGGGACCGCTTGCCCGCTTCGGTGTCGGTGATCCAGGCGCGCAGAGCGGTGTCGGTCATGGCCTCGGTGTCTCCGGCGACCACGCGGCGGTTGTCCATGTACCAGGCCCACGGGGTGTCCGCCCCGGCTGCGGGGGGTTCGCGCAGCGCCAGGGACGCGGCCGCTTCCCCCGCGGTCTGGAAGCGGTGGACGGCCTCCAGGCGGGTCGCTCCCACCTCGTTGTCCAGCAGGCGCAGCGCCCCACCGGAGCCGATCGCTCCGAGTTGACGGTCATCCCCGATCGCGCGCACCACGGCCCCGTGCCGGGCGGCCACGTTCACGAGCTCGGCCAGCTTGGGCGTGCTGACCATGCCCACTTCATCGAGGATCACCACGTCCCCAGCGTGCAGCTGCGCCGCCCCGGTGCGCCCGGTGCGGTGGGCAATCAGGAAGGCGTCGATGGTCGTGGCTTGCGCCCCAATGTCGTGGGCCATGACCGCAGCCGCGGCCGCGGTGGGGGCCAGGCCGACGACGTTGCCGCCGGTAGCGCGCACCGCATCGGCGGCCAGGGAGAGGCTGGTGGTCTTGCCGGCCCCGGCCGGTCCGATGCCCAGACTGAGCAGCTTCTCCTCGGTGGCGAAGGCACGGGCCAGGGCCACCTGCCCCTGGCTCAGGGGGCCGGTGTGGGCGGCCAGCACCTCCTCGAACCGCTCCGCGGAGACGGTGGGGATGACGGTGCGCTGGGCGGCGGCGAGCACCTGGTGCTCGGTCTCCAGGACCTCCCGGGAGGTGTAGAGGTGGGCGTCGGAGCGGATGAACTGGCTGGTGCCATCAGCCCGGGTGAACTCCGCCAGGCGCGGCACATCGGCGGTCGGGGTGACGGACAGGCTGTGGGTACCGGTGGCTTCCTTGACCACTTCGGTTACCAGGTCATCGGGTACGGTGTGCCCGATCATGGTCTCTTTCAGGTGCCGGCGGGTCTGGGCCTGGACGTGGTTCACACTCCAGGTGGCTCGCTTCTGGGACAGCTCGTGAACGACCAGGCGGGCGTGCTCGCTGACGTCGATCTGGGTGGCGTCCGGGCCGGTCGGCAGGCCGGTGGCGGCCGCCCGCACGTGAGCCAACAGCTCGTCTCCGACCGGCATCTGGACCTGCTGCCCGTACTCCTGGCCCCATTCCTCGACCAGCTCGGACAGCCGTCGGGCGGACTTCTTCGCGGGCCGGGACTCAAGGGTGGCTTGCTGAGCCAGGGCGATTTTTTGCTTGGCATTGGGGGCGTAGCCGTGCCGGTGGGTGAACTCCGACTCCAGCCGATCCAGGCTCCCGGCGATGTCCGCCCGGCGCGCGGAGGCGTGGTGGATGGCGTCCAGGTCCACCCCGACGATCTCGTAGATCGGCTCGTTCCCACCGGCCACTCTGGGGGTCGCGGCCACCCCCAGAGTGGCGCAGACCTTCTCCATGACCTTGGCGTTGTAGGTCTCCGAGGCGGCAACGCCCATGCGGTACAGGGTGCGCCCGTCCAGGGAGGACCACTTGCCGTCGGCGCCTTTGACCTTGTTGGCGATCACCACGTGATCGTGCAGGTGCGGGTCCCCGGTGCGGGAGTCGTAGTGGCGGAACTGGGTGGCGACCAGACCACCCTCGACGTCGATCTGGCGGACCCCGTTGTAGCCGCGTCGGGTGAACGTGGCCTCCTGCTCCAGGAAGCTCAGCGTCTCGGCGATCGCCTCGGTGTGGGCCATCTCGACGGCCTTCCGGGCCTCATCCCCACCCAAGGCCCAGAGGAGGGAGACGGACTTGGCGGGGGAGAAGACGAGGTCGTAGCCAGCCACGGTCTGCTGCTTCGGGGTCGTCTGGGAGGTGATAAACCGTCCTAGCTCTTCCTTGTCCCGGGCGTCGCGGCCGTGGGTCTCCCGGAACAACTGGCCGCCGACACGGCCTCGGATGGCCTGGCGTTCCTGGCGGGTCGGGGTGGCACCGGTGGTGCGTTCGTGCCGGGCGATTTCCTCATCCAGGCGGCGGCTCAGTTCGGTGTTGGCCTGGGTGTACTTGTGGAACTTCCGCCCCAGGGCCACGTCGGAAGCGGTGCCGCCTTCGGCCAGGATGCGATCGGCGTCGGGGTGGAGTCCCTCCCCGAACAGGGCGGCCATCTGCGCCTCGGTCACCTCCCCGGAGACCCCCAGCAACGTCTCGGAGTGGGCCACCCATTGACCCGGGGGCATACCCTCCACGGTGTAGTAGTCACCCAGCTCACGGCTCTCAGCACGCAGCTCATCAGCGGAGGCGACCTCGCTGGTGTAGTAGGCATAGCCGTCCCCAGCGCTGAGCTTGTGGACGGTCATCACAGAAGCAATGTGAACATGTTCATCCTCGGTTATCAACAATGCAAGAGGTGTGACGCTCTGGCAGGGCGTGGAGAGCCGGTGCGAGCTTGCGAGTCATCGGATCGGAGCGACCCAGAGTGTCCGTCACTGCAGGTGACGCGGTGGTGCCCACGAGACCTGGGAAGGGTGGGCAGGTGATGCCACTGCGCGGACGAGGAACGAGGACAGGCAAAGCAGCATCAGCTGTCCACGCTGACAGGTCGATTGGGTGGCACCGCCCCCGCGGTTGTCCATGCGTGGTTTTCGGGTGGACAACCGGCCCGAGGTTTCGCCGGTGGCTGTGGGTCCGGTGAAGGGACCGGAGGCTTTATCCCGGAGCCGGTCCACAGCCACCGGCGAAAGCTCACAGCACTGTCGCGCCGCCCCGCGGCGCGCCCGCATCCGCGGGCTGGTCGTCGGCGGTGGGGGAGTGGTGCTTGAATACTTGTGAACATGTTCATTTGATGGAAGGGGTGGAATGGCACCGCGGAAGAGTGCGACCAAGACCGAAGCACGGGAGCGGGCTCGTCGGGCAGCCGCGGAATCGATGGCCCGAGAGCAGCGCCTGCTGGCATGGGGTGAGGAGTTCTTCCTCGCCCAGGGCGAGTCCGAACAGATCATGGAGAGCGCCGAGCAGCGCATCACGGAGATCCGTGCCAAGGCCGAGCAGGAGGCTGCTCGAGCCAGCGCTTCACAGGCGCGCGTGGTCGCCGCCATGAAGGAGGAGCGGATCGGACTCACCGAGATCGCTCAACGGCTGGAGCTTTCAGTCAGTGAGGTCCGCGCCCTCCTCAAGGGTTCCCTTGCTCCCAGGTCATCCGATGCCATCGACGATTCCGCTGGCATCGAAGTGGCTGATGAATCCGATCAGACGACGCAACATGCACCGGTGGGTGTGTGACTTCGATGCGCTGGCACCCTTTTACCTCGCGTAGGGCTCCCTCCTGATTCAAGTTCGCTTCGTCGTAGCCGTGCGCTTGATTCGAGAGCGCACACAGCTCCGTCCTCTCGTGGCCGCTCGTGCGGTTGGCCACCGCCAACAGTGACGCGGCACTGGGGCCGGCCCGAACCGGGTGTGGGTCGGATCGGAACCCGCTAGAAGAGGGTGGGGTGGTCGGGATCGATGCCGTGCACGAGCTCGCGCACCAGGTCCTCGTCCCAGCCGTGGGACTTGAGTTCCTCGCGCACCTGCCGGGACCGGGCGGAGCGCTCGGTCCTCGACAGCCGGCGCCACCGGGCGGCAGTGGCCGAGGGCATCCGGCCCTTCATCGCCCGGTCGGCCATGTTGTCCGAGCGGGTGCCCAGCAGCAGGTGCGTGGAGGGATCCAGGGTGGCGTGCACACACAGCGGGACGTCGCACCAGTGCAGCGCGGTGAGGCCTTCGATCGCGGCCAGCCCGCCGTGCACGGTGGCCAGGGAGAAGCGGTGGGCGGCGACGGCTCGTTGACCGCCTACGGTGTTGATCCAGAAGCGGCCGTAGCCGTCATCGCTGATCGCCCCGAGCCACAGCCAGCACGAGTCGGCGTGCGGGCCCTTGAGGACGTGGGAGTAGAAGCGCTCAACGTCCGAGGAACGCACGGCGGGCCTCCGCTTTGTGGACGAGCACCAGCAACAGTGCCGTGATCAAGGCGCCGACTCCGATCGCCGTCCAGGTGAAGTCGTTGGCGCCGGCCACAGCCCAGACCATGAACAAGTACGGGGTGATGGACACGGTCCCGGCCAAGCGGTGACGCAGTCCGGAGGGCATCGGGATGATGCGCAACAACCAGTGCGCCAGGCCATGACCGATCCGGTAGTACAGGCGGACCCACCACAGCAGATACGGGATCAGGATGCGCGGCATCGACTCTCCCTCCCGCCGGCCGTGGGCGGCACCTCGCCACGGGACGGGGAGTGCGCCAAGTGGTGCATGGGGGTCCTTCTCTGGGTGGGGCTGAAGCTTGTTCTAGCTTGGCACGCTGGCAGGGCCCGGGGTGCCCGTGCCGGTGACGGGCCCAGTACCTCGAGGGCCCCAGCGCCCTGGGGTGGCGCACTGTCATGGGACGACCCTGAAACGTGGCGGAACGGGGACAGCAAGACGACGTGAGCGACAGCGCCGTCCAGGAAGCACCATCGATGAGCTCAAGAGGATCATCGAACTCGAATACCAGCATCACCCCGCGTTGATGTGCAGTCCCCAACCCCGGTGCGCCCAACATACCGGGCCGGAGCGACACCGGCGGGTGCAGCGACCGCCCCGTGGTCTGGCCCGGCTCAGTGACGTGCGGGCAGATGCGCGAGGCCTCACTCGGGATTGTCCACGGTTATCGGGTTGTCGTCGTCAGCGTCGGTGGCCAGCTTTTCGATGCCGGTTTCCGCAGGGGCCGGCTCGCTCAGACGCTGCTCGACGGCCTGCTGGAACTTCTCAGCTGCTTCCGCATCGACCAGCCCGTCCGCGGAGTATGCAGCCGGGTTGGATCGGTCCTGGGCGTTCTCCTCCTCCGGTGTGAAGGTGCGGGGGACAGGGGAAGTCGGATTCATCGAATACCTTTCATCTCGGCGGGGCAGATCCACGCCGGCCCACTGCCGGAGAGCTCCAGTGGTGGGGCGAGATCTTCTCTTGGCGCTAGCTAGAACACCGCAGTGGGGTGGGGGAGTCATCGTGATCGCACCCGAATCACCAGTCAGGGGCGGGGACGGAAGAACGGGGGGCTCTCCCGGCTGGAGGCTCCTCGTGGAGCTTCCCTGCTGTCGTTCCTATCGTGGCCCGAGTGGTCGTGACAAGAGCCGCGACCGCACCGTCTCGAGTGGCGCCCGACCCGGACGAGGGAGCCGACGGCGGATCCTGGCCGGTCCTGCTTCGCCGTGACGGTCGTGGGCAGTGGGGCGGGGGGTGCTACGTGAGGTGGCATTCGATATGTGATTGTGCTGGGGATTTGGACTGGGAGCGGGCATGATGGGGGTATGTCCACCGCTCCCATGGCACCGCGCACCGGTCTTCAAGCCCACCGTGATTCCCAACGGTGGTCGATTCCGCAGGTCGTCAAGGGGCTGCGCGAAATCCTGGGCGCACGCCTGGTGGCCTATCTCGGCGGAGTGAAAGAGACCCGAGCGGTCCGGGAATGGGTCGACGGCAGCCGCGAGCCCGGCTCCGAGGCCGTGAAGCAGCGGCTGCGCGATGCCTACTACATCGCCGCCCTGCTGGCCGAACGCGAAGCCCCCGGGGTGGTACAGGCCTGGTTCACCGGCATGAATCCGCAGCTGGGGGACCGCGCCCCGGCCCGGCTGCTGCGGGAAGGCGACCCGGAGCGCACGGTCGCCGAGGTCACCGCCGCGGCCCGGGCCTTCGTCGCCTCGGCGGGATAGTGGTGGGCCTGGTCATCACCGACCCCCCGCAGGAACCGGTCTGGCGAGTCGGGTACCGACCCGAGCCTTTGGCCTGGAGCGGGTGGGAGCACGCCACCGACGGGCGCTTCCACGGCCGCTGGGACGACCCTCACGGGACGTTCCGCACCCTGTACCTGGGCGAGTCCCTGCTGGCGTGCTTGCTCGAGGTCCTGGCCATTGCGCGCAAGGACAAGCACCTGGCCGCGGCCTTGGCGGAGATCGACGAAGATCCCGAAGACGCTCAGGATCACCCCACCGCGACCCCCGGCACCCTGGATCTAGCGTGGCTGGAGCCCCGTTGCGCTGCCTCCGCTGTGCTCAGCGGACAGTACTGCCGGGTGAGTGCGGCTGACACCGTAGCCACCCTCTACCCGCGGTTCATCGGCGACGCCCTGGACGCCGGCTACGACGACTTCGACGCCGGCCTGCTCAAAAACGGTGCCGCCCGGGCCATCACCCAAGCCGTCTCCGCCCACCTGTACCTGCAGGAAGGCATCGACGGCATCGAGTTCGCCTCCCGACACGGCGACGAACTGAATCTGTGGTGCCTCTACGAACAACCCCACGACTCACAGACCAGCTCACACCTGCTGAGATTGACCGAAGTCACCCTGCACCCGGACACCCCGGACCTGCAGCAGGCCCTCGACCTGCTCGGTCTGAACTGGGCATAGACAGCACAGATTGCATAGACGCGGCATACGAGGACACGGCATCGACGGACGCCCATAGGCAGAGTGGGACGAATAGTTGCACTAGATGCGAGAACTCCCCTCTGACCGTTGTCCGATAATTGCCGTTATGTAAAGTCATTAGGACAAACTGTCCGAAACTCGGTGTCCGTGACCGACCGGAACCTGCACAGTGGCACCCCGGACCTCGCCCCTCCCCACGGGCAAGTCAGACCAACGTCACCTGATTGCGCGGCAGTTCCGCACTGGGGGCGTTCCCCATCATTACGCATGATGCGTGAACAATGGAGGGACAACCACGAGGAGAGCCTATGACTGACACCCCCGACGAACGGGACGCGGGCAACACACCCGGAGAGGCGGAAGCGACACCCCCCAAAATCCGACGCAAGTATCCGGCCACCGGAATGAAGATGAGCCGCGTTCGCGAAATCCAAAAGCTCATCAAGGATGGGCGCGAGCACGAAGTGCCCCCCAAAGAGCTTCACGAGGCACAAGAAGGTGCTCGTCAACTACGGGAAAGCATGAATCAGCTGGGCGAAAGACTGGCCCCGGATCTGTCTCATCTGCAGGATGCAGCACGCAGGATCACCGATCGGAACCTCAACCTGTCCCAAGGGAACGCCTCGTCATGGCTGGAGCCCGAGAAGATCGAGCTCCTCGCGCACCAGCGCCCGCCTGCCATCGAGCCTCCTGACCTGGATGGGATTGCCGAAAGCATGGCAGAGGCTCAAGCCGAGAAGAACGCGCAGGTGAAACGCGCCCAGGACACCGCGGACGAGACGAACAACCTATTGATCGAGCTGACTGCGCTGATGGCCAGCGTGGAGACCAGCAATCGCAACACGGAGCGCGTCACGGTCGAGATCAAGGCCCATCGAGAGCAGGCAGCGGCCCAGCAGGCTAAGCAAGACAGGATCAACGTGCTTTTGGCCGTGACAGCCGTCTTGGTCGCTGCGGCGTCCCTTGTCGTTTCGATAGTCACTGGCGCCAGCTAGTAGGACAACGTCACTGCTCACCCCGGTGGCCAGGCACGAGTCGCAACCCTTACCGCAATGCCGTTCTCGCAGATGTCCGCTAACCGGGCCATATGTAAAGCGGAAGGGACCTATCTGGTCCCACAATCGGTGTCCATGGTTCCATCAACCGCCGGGGTCATTCGGCGATGACGGGAGGGATCGGCGTGAGCGGGAACTGGTGGTCTTGTCCGCCGCTGAGCTCAGCGGAGTCACCGGCCACGTTGATGTGCACCGGTGGCGCGCTGCTGGGCTGGAGGTGGATATGGAGAGTATCCGTGGAGAGAGTGACGTTGATGCGGTGGCCCCGATACAGCACCTGGAAGCCCACTTGTCGCAGATGCTCGGGCAGTCGAGGGGTGAAGGCCAGGGCGCCAGCCTCGATGTGCAGGCCGGCGAAGGCACGTACGACGATATCGAGCGTGCCGGACATGGCGCCCAGGTGGACGCCTTCGCGGGTGGTTCCGCCTTGGGTGTCGTCCAGGTCGGCGAGTAAGGCTTGGCGGAAGACGGTCCAGGCGCGGGTGGTGTCGATCTGGGCGAGTACCGAGGTGTGGACCACTCGGCTCAGCGTGGATCCGTGGGCGGTACGGGTCAGGTAGTACTCCACGGTGCGCCGCAGGTTGTCCTGGTCGAAGGCGTAGCCGAGCCGTTCCAGTGCCTGGGTGGTCCCACCGGGGCCCAGCAGGTGGATGAGCATCAGCACGTCGGCTTGTTTGGCGAGTTTGTAGCGGTTGGTGCTGTCGTTCTCGGCTTCGAGGATGAGGTCGAGGCGTTCGATGTTGCCGTATCGGGCGCTGTAGCCGGCCCAGTCCAGTTCCCGGAGGTCCTCGTAGCCGGCGAACTGACTGATGATTCCCTGGTCGTGGAAGGGCACGTCCAGGCGGCGGGCCAGGTGGTCCCAGCGGGCGATTTCTTCGGCGGTGATGCGCAGCCGGTCGTTGAGGTGCTGGGCCGGGTGGCCGGCCAGTTCGGTGAGCACGGCGGTCGTCCGGTCGCACAGCCAGGAGGTCATCACGTTGGTGTAGGCGTTGTCGCGGAGTCCGGCGCCGGGGTCGTCGGGGGGTCCGTCGTGGTATTCGTCCGGGCCCATCACGTGGTCGATGTGGAAGCGGTCCGCCTCCGGGTCGTAGGTGGCCATGGAAGCGAACAGGCGGGTGACCTCGATGATCAGCTCGGCCCCGCGGGAGGCCAGCCAGGCGCGGTCGCCGGTGGCCTGGTAGTGCTGCCAGGCGTTGTAGGCCACGGCCAGCCCGACGTGGCGTTGCCGGTAGGAGCGGTCGGGCACCCAGCGGTGGGAGCGTCGGTTGTAGAGCTGGCGGGGAGTCTCCTCCCGTCCGTCGCTGCCGCTCTGCCAGGGGAACATGGCCCCGTTCAGGCCCGCGGCGCGGGCTGCAGCGCGCGCCGCGTCGAGCCGGTGCCACCGGTAGTCCAGCAGGGCTTCGGTGACCTCGGGGACGCGCAGCCCCAGGACGGGGAAGACGAACAGCTCGTCCCAAAAGACGTGTCCGCGGTAGCCCTCGCCGTGCAGTCCCCGGGCCGGGACCCCGGCGTCGAGGGCGGTGGTGTGCTCGGAGATGGTTTGCAGCAGGTGGAACATGTGCAGGTTGAGCACCAGTTGGGATTGCCGGTCGGCGTCGAAGGTGATGGCGAATCGGTCCCACAGGCCCCGCCATGCCCCCGCATGCGGCTCCAGTAAAGCGGTGAAGTCGGCATGGTGGCGGGTGAGTTCGTTCATCACCGCGGTGGTCGGTGAGGAGATCGCCCGGTCGCGGGAGGTGGCCACGGCTGCGGTCTTGAGGACGGTGACCGGTTGTCCGTCGATGAGTTCCAGGTCGTGCTGGCGCCAGTGGCGTCCACCCACAGCGGTCCCCGGATGGGCTAGGCCCACGGCGCCGTCAATGGTGGTGCGCACAGCCAGGGCCAGGCGAATCTGGCTCTGGGTGGTCTGGACCTGGCAGAAGGTGGTGTCCGGGTCCGGTTCGGTGAACACGGGTGCGGTGAGGTGCTCTCCGCCGGTGCCGATGTAGTCGTGGACGTTGGTGTTGGTCACTCCGGCGTCGATGCCGCTCCGGAGACTGACCGACCCGCTGAAGCCTTGGGCGGTCACGGTGGTTTCCAGGGCGGCCAGGTGGGGGGCGTGCATCGACACCAGACGCCGTTGCACCACGGACAGGCATTGCCCCTCGAGCCCGCGGAGGGTCAGGGATCGGGTCAGCACACCATGACGCAGATCCAGCTCACGCCGTTCGGTGGTGGTGGCCAGTTGCCCGGTGGACCACCATGGGCCTTCCCCGATCCGTAGGTCCAGCGGCAACCAGTTGGGGGTGTTCACCAGGTGCTCTTCCTCGAGCTGCTGCCCGTGGATGATGCCGGTGGTCCGGTTGTAGGTCCCGGCCAGATAGGTGCCGGGATAGTGGATGCCGTCGTCGCGGCGCTCCGGGTGCGCCCCACGGGTGGCCATGTAGCCGTTGCCCAGGGTGGTTAGGGCCTCCCGGTGGCCTTCGTGGGCGGGGTCGAAACCGTGGTAGACCATCCGCCATGGGTCGGTGCGTGAGGCGCCCAGGTCCAGCTCGGAGACCTCGCCCAGGACCAGGTCTGCTCCGGCGCCCTCCAGGGCCTCCCGCACACCGGTGCGGTCGATGCCGACCACCAAGCCGAAGCCGCCCGCGCGGGCGGCTCGGACGCCGGCCACGGTGTCTTCGACCACCGCGACCTCCTGGGGGGAGACCCCGAGGCGGCGGGCCGCCTCCCAGTACAGGCTCGGGTCCGGCGGGTCGGGCAGGTGATGGTCGGTAGCGCTCTGCCCGTCGACGATCACGTCGAACCTAGCGTGCACCCCCGCTTCACAGAGCGCGGCTTGGGCGTCGGCCCGGGGCGTGATCAGGCCGATGGGAACGCCTCCGACGCGCAACCGCTCGAGCAGGGCGATCGTGCCCGGGTAGGCGCGCACCCCCACCCGGGCCAAGGCTGTTGGGGTGAGGACCTCGTCCAGGGTAAACAGCACCGCCTCATAGGGCAGGGCGGGACCAGGTCCTGCGGAAGGGTGTCGGTTCTCGAGGTTGCCGGGACCAAAGGCGGTCATCTCAGATCAACCCCTCCACCACATCCTCCGGACGATCCGGGCACCGGACGGAGATTGAGGCGAGTTCCGGCTCGTTCATCGGCTTCTTCCTTCCTGGCAGCCAAACATAATGGTCTCGCCTCAACCGGGCCGGCTGTCGTGGCTTACAGCAACGGTTCGGTGGCGTTGCCACCGTCGGTGGTGCGCAGCACGGTTCCGTCAGCCACGAGCAGGGCCTCGGCCGTGCCGTCCTCGGTGATGCTGGCCCCCAGGGCGGTGATCTCCCCGACCGGCTGGTCGCTGGCGGTCCAGGTCTTCCCGGCATCCGTGCTGGTGAGCAGGCGTCCGTCGATCCCGGCCCCAACGATGGTGGTGTCGTCGGCCCAGGCCACCAGGGACATCAGCTGTGGGGTGTCCAGGGTCTCCCAGGTGGCGCCGTCGTCGTCGGAGCGCAGGACCCCGTCCTCAGTGGTGGCCAAGATCGTCCCTGTGCTCGGGGCGATCGCCAGGGCGGCCGGGGCGGAAGGGATCTCGAGGGTGTCCCAGTCGCGGCCGTCGGAGCTGGCGCGCAGTTGGCCATCGAAGCCGATCACCCCATTCGGGCCGGCGGCCAGGGCGTGGAAGTCCGATTCCCCGCCCCTCGAGAGCACCTGCCAGGTCTCGCCCTGATCGGTGGATTCGATCAGTCCGACCGGCTCGGGCAGATCGGTGCCGGTGCCGGGGTGACCCGAGGCCAGATAGCGGCCCTCGGGCGTGACGGTGAAGCCCATCAGGTCCACGACCGGACCCACCTGGATCAGTTCCCCGTCCTGCAGGCGAAACAGACCCTCGTGGGTGGCCAGCAGGATCGCCCCTGCCCCCGCCTCTGTCCCGGTGTCGCGGGTGATGGCGTGCACGTGGGTGATCGCCGTGCCGGCGCTGCTCGCTCCGGCCGGTGCCGGGGTCTCCGCAGGGGAGGAGCACGCCGCCAGGGCGCCGGTGCTGAACAGGCCGATCCCGCCGACGAGCAGGGTTCTACGGGTCAGGGGGTTCATGGATCCTTTCCGCCTCGCACCACGCTGCGAGGACCATCCACCATTGTCGATCGGCCGGGAAGGGCCCCGCGGCGTTTTCCTTAAAGGTTTGACGAAGATTCCTCCCCCACCCGGCCTACGGCGCGAATGCGGTTCGGGCCGAGAGGGACACTGAAGTCATGAATCCTGGCATCGATGCGGCGGCCGGGCGGGTGCTAGTGGTCGACGACGAGAAGCCCCTGGCCCAGATGGTCGCCACCTACCTGACCCGCGCCGGCTACGACGCCGCCGCTGTTCACACCGGCCCCGACGCTGTAGAGGCCGCCCGCGCCCAGGCCCCTGAGGTGGTGGTGCTGGATCTGGGGTTGCCGGGGTTGGACGGGATCGAGGTCTGCCGGAGACTGCGGGCTTTCTCCGAGTGCTACGTGCTGATGCTCACCGCCCGCGGGGATGAGGAGGACAAGCTGGCCGGATTGGCGGCCGGGGCTGATGACTACATCACTAAGCCCTTCAGTGTGCGCGAGCTCGTTGCCCGGGTCCAGGCGGTGTTGCGCCGGCCTCGGACCACGGTCGTGCCGCCGCAGCCGGCCCGGGTGTTCGGGGAGCTAACCGTGGACCTCACCGCCCACGAGGCCCGCGTGGGCGGGAGCCCGGTGGGGTTGACCCGCACCGAGTTCGACCTGCTGGCCGCTCTGACGGCCCGCCCGCACCAGGCGCTGTCCCGCCGCCAGCTCATCGACACCGTGTGGGACCCGGCCTGGGTGGGTGATGAGCGGCTGGTGGATGTGCACATCGGGCACCTGCGCCGAAAACTCAGTGATGACCAGGGCGCCTACATCGATACCGTGCGCGGGGTCGGCTACCGGATGGTGACCCGATGAGCCCCCGGTACGAACGCGGCCTGGCCTCCCGCTTCCTGGCCGCCCAGTTGCTGGTGGTCGCCGCCAGCCTGGCTGCGGCGGTGGTGGTGGCTTCGGTGGCGGGTCCGCCGATCTTCCACGAGCACCTGATCATGGCCGGGCATGCGGAGAACTCCCCGGAACTGCTGCATGTGGAGCAGGCCTACCGCGACACCAACCTCATCACCCTCGGGGTGGCCCTGGGGACCGCCCTGGTCTGTGCGCTGGTGGTCAGCGCCTGGTGCTCCCGTCGCCTCCGGGCCCCGTTGGAACGGCTCACCGAGGCAGCCCAGGGCATGGCCCGCGGCCGCTACGACACCCGGGTCCCGGCCATGGGTGCTGGTGCTGAGGTGGACGCTCTGGCCTCCTCGTTCAACACCATGGCCGCCCGGCTCGAGCGCACCGAGGACACCCGCCGGCGGATGCTCTCGGACCTGGCGCACGAGATGCGCACCCCGCTCTCGGTGCTGGCTGTCTATCTCGAAGCCCTCCAGGACGGGGTCACCCGCTGGGACGAGGCCACCGGTGAGCTCATGAGTGACCAGTTGGGCCGGTTGACGCGGCTGGTCGAGGACATCAACGACGTCTCCCGCGCCGAAGAGGGACGGATCGATTTGAACCGCGACGAGGAGAAGGCGGGCGAGCTGATCCGCAGCGCCGTCGAAGCCCACCGGGAGGCCTACGCGGCCAAGGGCGTGAGCTTGGTGCTCGATGCCCAGGACCACACCGCCGGGACCGTCGAGGTGGACCGGCAGCGCATGGGCCAGGTGCTGGGCAACCTGCTCACCAACGCTTTGCGCCACACCCCACCCGGCGGGACCGTGAGCGTACGCGCCACCGCCCACGGCCCCCACCGCCTCGCCCTGGTCGTGGCAGACACCGGCGACGGCATTCCGGGCGAGCACCTTCCCCAGGTGTTCGAACGCTTCTACCGCGGGGACACCGCCCGCGACCGCGACCACGGCGGCTCCGGGATCGGACTGACCATCTCCAAAGCCCTGGTCGAGGCCCACGGCGGGACCTTGACCGCCACCTCTCCCGGCCCCGGTCAGGGGGCGATCTTCACCGTGGAGTTGCCCCGACACAGCTCACGGCCGGCCAGGACCAGCGCATGACCACACCCCCTTGCGTTATACCCCTAGGGGGTATATACCTGAGGTGAGTGCAGGCAGTTCCTGTCTCTGCCGCACGATCCGATCGAAGGAGCAACAGATGACTTCCGAGACGCGCATCCCGCTGCCGATGGCCTCCACCGGCTGCGCCTGCTGTGCCCCGGCCCCCGGCCAGACCGCTCCCACCGTTGAGACGGCCCCCTCGGCCGGGACCTCCACGGTCTACCGGGTGGAGGGCATGACGTGTGGCCACTGCGTGAAAAACGTCACCGAGGAGCTCACCGCCCTGGACGGGGTGAGCGATGTGCACATCGACCTGGTCGCCGGTGGGGCCTCCACCGTCACCGTCACCGCCGACCGGCCGCTGTCCGCGGAAGCGGTCCGCGCGGCCGTGGAGGACGCCGGCTACACCCTCGTCACTGACTGACGAGCCCCGATCATCATCTCGGCCCCCTAGGGGCCTGCGCGGAAGGAGCACATCATGAGCACCCCGCACCACCACCCCCGCCCCACCGCTCCGGGCCACGAGCACACTGGCCACGGCGCTGAGCAGTCCATGGACCACAGCCTCCATGGGCGCCACGGCGATACCGACACCCATGGGCAGGCCATGCCCTCCGACCACGCCCACTCCGCGGTGGACGAGGACCACGCGGTTCACACCCACGGGGAGCACGCCGGGCACTCCACGGCGATGTTCAAGAACAAGTTCTGGCTCTCCCTGGCCCTGTCCATCCCCGTCGTGTACTTCAGTCCCATGGTCGGGCACCTGCTGGGCTACCACGCCCCGCAGTTCCCCGGCTCGGCCTGGATCGCCCCGGTGCTGGGCACGATCATCTTCTTCTACGGCGGGATGCCGTTCCTCAAGGGCGGGCTCACCGAGCTGAAGTCCCGCCAGCCGGGGATGATGCTGCTGATCTCCATGGCCATCACGGTGGCCTTCGTCGCGTCCTGGGTCACCACCCTGGGGATCGGCGGCTTCGACCTGGACTTCTGGTGGGAGCTGGCGCTGCTGGTGGTGATCATGCTGCTGGGCCACTGGATGGAGATGCGCGCCCTCGGTGCGGCCTCCTCCGCCCTGGACGCCCTGGCCGCCCTGCTGCCGGACGAGGCGGAGAAGGTCCTCGACGGTGAGACCGTCACCGTTGCGATTCATGAGCTGGCCGTGGGCGACGTCGTCCTCGTCCGCTCCGGGGCCCGTGTCCCGGCCGATGGGACCATCACCGGCGGCTCGGCCGAGTTCGACGAGTCCATGATCACCGGCGAATCCCAGGCCGTCTCCCGCACGGTGGGCGACACGGTCGTGGCGGGCACCGTGGCCACCGACAACACGGTGCGCGTGCGAGTGGAGGCCGTCGGGTCCGACACCGCCCTGGCCGGGATCCAGCGCATGGTCGCCGACGCCCAGGCCTCCTCCTCCCGCGCCCAGGCCCTGGCCGACCGGGCGGCCGCCTGGTTGTTCTGGTTCGCCCTGACCGCCGGCATTCTCACCGCCATCACCTGGACCCTGCTGGGCCAGCCTGACGACGCGGTGGTGCGCACCGTGACGGTCCTGGTGATCGCCTGCCCGCACGCCCTGGGGCTGGCCATCCCGCTGGTGATCGCGATCTCCACCGAACGCGCCGCGAAGGCTGGGGTGCTGATCAAGAACCGGATGGCCCTGGAGCGGATGCGCACCATCGATGTGGTGCTCTTCGACAAGACCGGGACGCTGACCGAGGGCGCCCACGCCGTCACCGGTGTCACCCCCGTTCCCGGGGTCTCCGAGGCCGAGCTGCTGGCCGTTGCGGCGGCCGCGGAGGCCGACAGTGAGCACCCCGTCGCCCGGGCCATCGTCGCGGCCGCGGCTACACACCCCGAAGCCTCCCGGATGGGCCTGCGCGGTACCGGCTTCCAGGCGGCCACCGGCCGTGGCGTGCGCGCGTCCGTGGACGGGAGCGAGGTCGTGGTGGGCGGACCGAACATGCTGCGTGAGCTCGGCCTGTCCACCCCGGCCACGATCTCCGCCGCCACCCGGGCCTGGACCGACCGTGGGGCCGGGGTCCTGCACGTGGTGCGCGACGGCACCGTCATGGGCGCCCTGGCCCTGGAGGACCGGGTGCGCCCCGAGTCCCGCGCGGCGGTCCGCGCCCTGCAGGAACGGGGTGTGCGGGTCGCGATGATCACCGGCGACGCCCGGCAGGTCGCCGAGGCCGTCGGGGCCGATCTGGGCATCGACGAGGTCTTCGCCGAGGTCCTGCCCCAGGACAAGGACACCAAGGTCACCGAGTTGCAGTCCCGGGGGATGACCGTGGCGATGGTCGGCGACGGCGTCAACGACGCCCCGGCCCTGGCCCGCGCCGAGGTCGGTATCGCGATCGGGGCCGGCACCGACGTGGCCATGGAGTCCGCCGGGGTTGTCCTGGCCGGCAACGACCCCCGGGCCGTGCTGTCGATGATTGACCTCTCCCGGGCCAGCTACCGCAAAATGCTGCAGAACCTGGTGTGGGCCACCGGTTACAACCTCATCGCCGTGCCGCTGGCCGCCGGTGTGCTGGCCTCCGTCGGCCTGGTGCTCTCTCCGGCGGTGGGGGCGGTGCTGATGTCGGTGTCCACCATCGTGGTGGCGCTCAACGCCCAGCTGCTGCGCCGGCTCGACCTGGACCCGGCGCACCTGGCCGCCACCGGCACCGAGGACCGAGCTACCGCCCCATCGCAGCGGTCAGACGCGGCCCACGCCCACTGACCCACCGATTCCCCACCCCTCAACATAGAAAAGGACTGAACCTGTGAAGCGTTCCACCACCCTCACCACTCTCGCCCTGGCCTCCGCCCTGGCCCTGGCCGGCTGCGGCACCAGCGGCGAAGAAACCTCCGGGGAGGCACCCGAGGCCACCACATCCGCGGCCGGCGCCGGAAACACGGACACCGCCACGGCCACCCCCTCCGGCTCCGCCCAGGCGGTCACGGAAGAGCACAACGACGCGGACACGATGTTCGCCCAGATGATGATTCCCCACCACGAGCAAGCCGTTCAGATGAGCGAGGTCATGCTCGCCAAGGATGATCTCGATCCGGACGTCGAGGAGTTGGCCAATAAGGTCGTCGCCGCCCAGGGCCCGGAGATCGACCAGCTCAAGAACATGCTCGAGACCTGGGGGGAGCCCACCTCGATGGAGTCCGGGGGCATGGAGGGCATGGACCACGGCTCCGGCTCCGGTGGGGGCATGGAGGGCATGGAGGGCATGGAGGGCATGATGACTGAGGAGCAGATGCAGGAGTTGGAGGCCGCTGAGGGCACCGAGGCCGCCGAGATGTACCTGACCATGATGACCGCCCACCACCGCGGGGCCATCGACATGGCCCAGGACGAGGTCGCCAACGGGCAGAATCCTCAGGCCATCGAGATGGCCCAGAAGGTGATTGAGGACCAGGAAGCCGAAATCCAGGAAATGGACCGTCTGCTGCAGCAGATCCAGGGCTAGTACCTGCTGGGCTCGCCCCGCTCAGGCATCCACCCCTCAACTTGGGCGTCTGAGCTGAAGGGCTTCACCGGCCCAGGGGCGGGGGCCTCACCCAGATGGGTGAAGCCCCCGCCCCTTGGCCGGTGGCAACCGGTGTGTCGTGAGGTCAGCCTTCCGTGGGCTCACCACTTCGGTGGCTGGCCCCGGGTCTTAGCTGCGGCCGGCGAGCCAGGTGCGGAAATCAGCGACCTGGGCCTGCTGGGTAGTGATCCCAGCGGTGGCGGCCACCCGCAGCTGGGCGTGGTCCGCCCGGGACTGCGGCTCCAGGAACTCGATGATCCCGGCCTGGTGGTGCGGGATCATTTTCTGCACGAAGGCCACGTCGAAGCCCTCACCAGCCTCCACGGCGGAGAGCTCCTCGATCATCATCTGGGTTTCCTCCTCCAGGACCTTCATCTCTTCCTGGGCTTCCTCGGGGGCTTGGGCCATGGCCTCCTCGGGGGTCAGCCCGTACCACTCCTCCAACCACCGGGTGAACTGGTCGATCTGGTGCTGCTGGTTGGCGATGATGTTCTCCGCGTGCGTGCGGATATCCGGGCTGGCCCCGCGCTCGAGCTCGAGCTGGGACATCTCGATCGCGGCCTGGTGGTGCGGAATGATCTCGGCCAGGAAGGTGATCTCCAGCTGCTCGCCCTCCAGCCCGGCCAGGGTCTCACCGAACTCGTAGGCCGTCGGAGAGGTCGGATCCGGCTGGAGCGTCTCCGCCGGGGCCTGATCCTGGGCATGGGACGAGACCGGGGTGGCCACCTGCCCGTGGGCCAGGGCCGGGGCGGTGGCCCCGCCCAGCAGGGCGGTCGCGAAGATAACGGTGGAGGCGGCGGCCGTAATGCGGCGGCCAAGGAACTGGGTGGAACGCATGATGATGTCTCTCTTCCACAATGAAGAAGCTCGACCCCGATGTGCCGGCCTCGGCAATCAGCTCGTACCCGGCACGCGAACAAGCCGCGCGGGTAGAGCTGTCCTGAACAAGGGGTGGGGGAAGAGGAAACCCGCCTCCGGGCGGGCCCGATCAGCCCATCAGGATCCTCTTTCACCGACGGAGACCGGTCACCGGTATCCGTCGGTCAGCGTGTGGCCTCCAGAAAAGGCCCAGTTCCCGTGGAAGCCCTTCTCCACGGGCCCTCAGGTACTGGGGCACCACCCAGGCGGCGGGTGCGTCATGGCGGCGGTCCCCTCACCAGAGGAGATCTGGCCCGTGACGCCGATCCCTGTCGGTCACGGACGTTCGCACCGCCCCCGCCGCCCGGGTGATGGGTCAGTGGGGGTCGGGACTCAGCCCAGGGAGGCGACCAGTTCGGCGCAGGCGGCCTCGCAGCGACGGCAGGCCTCAGCACAGATCCGGCAGTGCTCGTGCATGGACGCGTGCTGCTCGCACTCATCCGCACACGCCTTGCACGCCATCTGGCAGGCCTTGATCGCGTCCAAGGTGATGTTCGCGTCGTAGCCGGTGTGCCGCGAGAGCACCCGTCCGGTGGCCTCGCACAGGTCCGCGCAGTCGAGGTTGGTGCGGATGCACTTGGTCAGCTCGGCAACCATGTCCTCGGACAGGCAAGCATCCGCGCAGGCGGTGCAGGTCTGGGCGCACTCGAAACAGGCTTCGATACAGGCGGCCAGCTTCTCTTTGTCCACCCCGCCGAGGTCCTTCGGGTAGGTCTCCAGCATCGCGCTCACGTGGTGGGTCATGGCTTGCTCCTTCGTCGGTTTTCTCCAGGAGACGAACCGGCCGGAACCAGCCCGCCATGCCATCGACAGTAAACTGCCTTTTCTGTGTGACGCGCCCCAAAAACTTGAAGATTTGATGAAGATAAACGCCCCAGTGACGCGCAGCGGCACCCCATCGGCTGGCCTTCACCGCGGTGAAGCCGGTCGAATATGGAGATCTCGTGAAGAAATCCCGCCTCACGCTCCGAAAAGGCGCCCCGAGATCTCCCCAAGATGTAAGCACCCTCGAAAAACCCTTGGTACTGCCTCCAGAAAAGCTGGGAGACACGCGCGGCCCCCAGCCCCTTGTCGCCGCTAGATGTGTCCAGCGAAAAGCGCTTCACGATGCCATTTTGCCTAGTCATACCGGTCCCAGACTTGCCAAGGCTCGCGTCATGAGCCCAGCTGAGCGACGAAGCTCGTCTTCCAGGATGTGGCCATCAGGAGCCGGGACCCCGACTTCTCAGTCCCGACCGGAGGAAGAATCTGGGCCGTGATCTAAACGTGACACTTTCGTTATGGATGGGCTACTGTCCACTGCGTGCCGCTGACTGATCCGGTCGGCACCCTCGTGCACATCGCCGAATTCTGCCGGTGCCCGGGGTTCCTGAAGAGAAATCGCTTGGCAGAAGCGGGGGAACCATTTTCGGTCCCGGTGATCCGGGACCTAGGGGTTAAGCCGCCCAGGACGTCTGCGTCCGGGGCGGCCGGGTGTCTCCCACCCGCATCCGACAGCTCACCTCGTAGGCAAAGGGAGGAACACACCCATGACTATTTTTAAGCGCCGCACTGCCCGCCACCGCGCCGAGACCACCTCGCACCTGGTGCGTACCACCACGATCGCCGCTGCCGCCGGCGCGGCGCTCATCGGCTCCATCGCCCCGGCCCAGGCCTACGCCGAGGTCCCCGCCGACACCGCCACCGCCTACTCGGCCCCCGCGTCCGCTCTGACGACCTACTCCTCGACGGCCCCCCAGGCCGTCGTTGCCCCGCAGGCCGTCTCCACCGCCTCCACCCAGGCCCCGGCCGCTCCTGAGCAGAACGCTTCGGCCGCGACGGTGTCCACCCAGTCGGCGGACATCACCGAGATCACCGGCGCCTCCGGGATCGTGGGCACCGCGATGCAGGGCGCCGGCACCGGCTACGTCTGGGGCGGGACCGCCTTCGGCGCCTGGGACTGCTCCGGGTTCACGAAGTGGGCCTACGCCCAGAACGGCATCGAGATTCCCCGCACCAGCTTCCAGCAGATCGCCGCGGCCACCCCCACGGCCACCCCGCAGCCCGGGGACCTCGTCTCCCAGAACGGCGGGGCCCACATCGGCATCTACATCGGCGGCGGCAAGATGATCTCCGCCCTGAACCCCACCCAGGGCACCTTCGTCCACCCCGTCAACGCCATGCCGGTGGACGGCTACTACACCTACCGCTGACCCGGCCCGCCCTCCGCAACGACCGGAATCGTCGCGGAGGGCCCCGGTCCTCGCCCCGGTTGCACAAGAGAGTCCCCGCCTCTCGAGTGAGTTTTTCGTCCACTGCGGACACCACACCTTCCTCCACTCACCCGCCGTGGGCGGTGCTCCCGATCCGGGGCCCGCTCCGCCGGACACCGTGACACCTTGCACCCCTGACCGGGGTAATCCGTGCTGTCACCACACCGTTCCGTCAGATCCGCCCGGCCCTCCAGAAAGCCTGCTGAACTCCTCATGACTCGTGACCTGACCTCCTCCAACGGCATCGGCTCCCTCCTCACCGGCAAGGCCCGCACCGTGGCCGCCGTCGCGGCCTTCTCCGGCCTGGCCCTGGCCACCACCGTCTCCGTGCAGGCAACCCCGGCCCCGGAAGCCTCCACTGACGCCCCGCTGTCGGCCGTCGCCGCCGCCACCCCCACCGCAGCGCCCACCGTGTCCCTCGAGCCGGTCGCCCACGTGACCACAGCCGAGAAAAAGGCGGAGCAAAAAGTCGATGCCCCGGTCGTCGCGGCACCCGCCGTGGCCGCTCCGGCACCGAAGGCCGTGGCCGCCCCGGCCGTCGCACCCGCCCCGGAGCCAGTCGCCCAGGATCCAGTCGTCCAGGAGCCAGTCGTCCAGGCGGTCCCGAAGCCTGTCACCGCACCCGCCCCGGTGGCGTCCCCCGCCCCGAAGCCGACTGTGCAGGCGGCCCCGAAGCCTGTCACCGCACCCGCCCCGGTGGCGTCCCCCGCCCCGAAGCCGACTGTGCAGGCGGCCCCGAAGCCTGTCACCGCACCCGCCCCGGTGGCGTCCCCCGCCCCGAAGCCGACTGTGCAGGCGGCCCCGAGGCCCGCCGCCGCTCCCGCCCCAAAACCGGCCGTGCAGGCCGCTCCGGCCGCCGAGCGCACGGTCACCCCGCAGAGCTCGTCCTCCGGCAAGGGCGCGACCATCGCCTCCGCGGCCATGGGACAGCTCGGCGTCGGACAGGACTGCACCGCAGCGGTGAGCAACGCCCTGCGGGCCGCCGGGATCAACTTCCGCGGGTGGCCGGCTGAATACTTCACGCTCGGCGCACAGGTCTCCGCCGGCCAGGCCCAGCCCGGCGACCTCGTCTACTACGCCGACGGCGGCATGGGCACAGCCCACATCGGCGTCTACATCGGCGGCGGCAAGGCCGTCCACGGCGGCTGGAACGGCGGCACCACCGTCGTCGACAGCGTCAACGTGGGCTCCGGCCCCGTCTACATCCGCGTGCGCTGAGCGCACGCCAGCACAGTTTCCGGGTGCGCGGTTCCTGGTCGGCCAGACAGGTTCCGCGCACCCGGTTTCCACGCCTAGGGGCACTTTTTAGCATCGAGCAGCTGGCCACCGTCGTGCCGACACCCCGGGAGCACCCCACCAGGGTTGCCTGCGCTCAACCGCGTCGCTGTGACGATGACCCCATCCGCTGTGACTGCGGGGGCTCCGGTGTTCTTCTGATGACAGGACCGGCACACCCCCAGACCAACCTCCAGCGGCCAACACCCTCAGCTCCGGCGACCCGGACAAGTCGGCCCGTCGTCGAGGGCGAGAAGTACAGAGAACCGGAACGAGAGGCACCGGGAACTGTTGGCGTGGCGGCGTTGAGAGCCCACCACCGCCTCCGGTCGCCGTTTTCCCGGGCACAGTGCATGAATGCACCCATATCCTTCCGGCTCTCCCGCAGACTGGTCTCCAGGACAGGGCCACGGCACCGACCAGCACCGGTTCGCGGTCTGAGGCCGCTGGACCGGCCGTGGCGCTGCTTGATAGGCAGGCTCTCGCCCCTTCCCGGCTCCGGCCGATGGGACCACCGGCCAGATGGCCCCGTCCCGACCGATGTGTGGCGGAAGGAGCGACATGTGCACGTGGACGGTGGCAGCGACACGGAAAACCTCAGTCCGGGCGGAAGGTCCCTTGGCGCAGTCCCTGATGCAGGCCCTCACGGTCTACGACGGTGGCCTGGGAAGCTACGGGCCAGGAGGCGTTTCCCTCACTATGCACGTGGAGGCCAGCATCGGCGCCACGGCCTATGTTGCGGCACTGTCCGCTCTGGCGACCGACGCACTGCCGTGGGCGGCCGGAGCGGATCTGACGGATCCACAGGTGTCCGCCCCCGCGCACCGTTGGCAGGGCCTCAACGCACTCCTTCCCGGCCGGCCTACCCCCACCTCCCGGCGTCACCCTGCCCCTGCTGCCGGTCCCCCACCGTGCCCGCAAGAAGGATGCCTGGGTTCTTCCGGCCCACGGGGTGAGAAGCCCGAGGCCCCGCATCCATGACGTCACCCGCGCCACGGCCGGGCGAGACGTCTCGTGCCTCGGCACGACGGCCATGTTGCACCAGCCCCACCACCTCATGCCCCGAACCGCAGGCACGGTCCCACCCCCTGAGCAAGGAGCCCACATGCCCACGCCCCCGACCGGCCGGATCCTGGTGGTCGACGACGAGACCGACCTGGCGCAGCTCGTCGCGGGATATCTGCGCAAGGCCGGGTTGGAGGTCGCCGTGCGCCACGACGGCACCGAGGCCGTGGCGGCGGTGCGCGATTTCATCCCGGACGTGCTGGTGCTGGACCTGGGGTTGCCCGGGATCGACGGGATCGAGGTGTGCCGTCAGGTGCGGACCTTCTCGGACTGTCACGTGCTGATGCTCACTGCCCGCGACGACGAGGTCGACAAGATCGTGGGCCTGTCCGTGGGCGCAGACGACTACGTGACCAAGCCCTTCAGCCCGCGCGAGCTCGTGGCCCGGGTCCAAGCCATGCTGCGCCGGGCCCGCACGGGCAATGCCGAATCCGCTGCAGGCTCCCAGCACAGCCAGCAGGCCCTGGTGATTGGGGAGCTGGTGGTGAACGAGGACTCTCGCCAGGTGCACCTGGCCGGGGAACCGGTGGCGTTGACGCGGATCGAGTTCGACCTGCTCTTGTGCCTGGCTGCTCGCCCACAGCTGGTGCTTTCCCGCCGGCAACTGGTGGAGATGGTCTGGGACACGCACTGGACCGGGGACGAGCACCTGGTGGATGTGCACATCGGGCGGATCCGCAAAAAGCTCGGCGACGAAGCCACCAACCCGCGGTTTATCCACACCATCCGTGGGATCGGCTACCGGATGGGCACCGGACGATGAGCGCCACCGTCTCCGGGCGCACCCACCGCTGGTCCTGGAGCCCGCTGACGGTGCGGTTGATGCTGGCCCAGACCGCGGTGCTGGCCATCGGGCTGATCATCGTGGTGATCACCGCGGTGCTGGTCGGACCGAGGATGTTCTACCACGAGCTCGTCGAGTCCGGCCATGCCGATGAGGCCCTCGGGTTGGTGCACCTGGAGGACGCCTTCCGCTCGGTGAGTCTCACGGCCTTGGCCATCGGAGGGCTCCCGGCGCTCTACCTCGCCGGGATGCTCACCTTCTACCTTTACCGCACCATCGGGCGGTCCCTGGCCTCCTTCAGCGCCGCCGCCGGTGAGGTGGCCGCGGGCAACTACGACGTGCGTGTCACCTCCACCGGACTGGGTCGGGAGTTCGACTCCCTGGCCTCCTCCTTCAACGACATGGCCGCCAAGCTCGACGCCGTGGACACCACCCGGCGTCAGATGCTGGCCGATCTGGCCCATGAGATGCGCACCCCTCTGGCCAGTCTCAAAGGACACTTGGAGGGCATCGAGGACGGAGTGGTCCAGTGGGATGAACGGACCACCAGCATCCTGTACGCCCAGATCACCCGGCTGGAGCGACTGGCCCGCGACATCCGCCAGCTCACCGCCGCTGAGGAAGGCATGACTCACCTGCAACTGACCCCCCAGGACCCCAGCCGTTTGGCAGCCCAGGCTGCTGCGGCCGTCCAACAGGACGCCGCCGGTCAGGACATCTCGGTGACCTCCATCAGCACCGGCATGGAGGTCACACCGGTGCTGGTTGATCGGGAGCGGATGGGGCAGGTTCTGGGCAACCTGCTGGAGAACGCCCTGCGCCACACCCCGCCCGGCGGTGCTGTCACCGTGCACACCGACTACGCCCCGGAGGCGGTCACTGTCACCGTCACCGACAACGGGGAAGGCATCAGTCCCGAGCACCTCCCGCACGTGTTCGAGCGCTTCTACCGCGCCCACACCGGCCGGGAAGCTCATCGCGGAGGCTCTGGCTTGGGGCTGGCCATCAGCAAGTCGCTGGTTGAGGCCCAGGGTGGGACCCTGGAGGCCACCAGTGAGGGACCCGGGCGCGGGGCCAGCTTCCGGATCCGCTTGCCCCGCCACACGCTCACGGACTGACCGCAGCGGCATCGCCAGGCTGGTCTTCGACGGCGGCGGGCGTGGCCCGTCATGTCGTTGCTGCCTGCGCTTCCTATCTGTGGCCGTTCTTCCTCGGCCCGCCCAGCACCAGCCGGCGGGTGCCTTTCACACTGGTGCTGACCACCTTCTCCAGCGGCCCTTGTCCTAGGCCCCGGTGCCAGGCCACCGCGAAGAGCGTCGCGACCGCCAGGTGGACCATGAACCACAGGTAGGGCAGCTCGTAATGGATCTCGAAGGACAGCGCCACCAGATGGGCGGTGTAAAGAGTCAAGGTCATCACGCCCATCGCTGACAGCGGCAGCAGCCATTTCCCGATCTTCGGGCCGATGAGCAGGAAGACTCCCAGCACCGCCAGGCCCACCCCCAGACTGGCCGCGATCGCCAGCGGGGTGTTGGTGTGCGGGGTGGCGATCGCCAGCCACCACGCGGTGTCCGTGGGCAACGCATCCGGCCCCCAAACCAGCACATCATCCAGCTCGTGCTCGCCCATCGAAGAGGCATCCAACAACTGCTGGTAGCCGCCGAAGGCATAGAGCAAGACATACGAGGCGGCCCGGGCGAAGATCGCCAGCCCCACTCCCACCACCACCAGCCGAGCTTGAACCTCCGTCTTGCGCAGGTCCAACCGCCCCAGCCCCAGCCCCACCAACAGATAGGTCATGTACGGCAGGGCCGGGTAGGACCCGGTGAGCAGCAGCTGGGAGGCCGTAGCACCGGGCTGTGTCAGCAGATCCGTGAACGTGGGATTGTAGGAGACGAATTCGGGCAACACATCTTGGAGGCCCTGCATCAGCAGCGGGGCCACCACCCCGAAGATCGCCGCAGAGATGAACAGGAACTTCGGACCTGCGTGCAGGAACGGAATCGCCAGCAGGAAGAACACCCCGTAGTAGATCAAGATGTTGTAGGCCGGCGGGTCCTCCGACATCAGGGTGCCGATCCACAGTCCCACGATCGCGATCAGCACCGCGCGCACCACCAGGCCGATCCGGTCAGCGGTCATCGTCCTGCCCTCGTGCGGGTGCCGCCCCCCGGAGGTCAGCGCCAACCCCACCCCAGCCAGCAGGGCGAACAGGGCCGCCGAGTCCCCCGAGAACAGCCGCCACGACCAGCTCGCCTCCCCGGACTCCTCGTTCCAGGCCGGCAGCAGGTGAATGGCCATCAGCCCGATCAGCGCCAGCCCTCGAGCCGCATCGATCCCCACCAACCGGCGCGTGGGCCGCAGCACCGCGTCTCCGAGACCCGCCGGCGGATGCCCTCCTATTCTCGATCCACTACTCATCATTCCCCCTGTTGACAACAAGGTCCCGGTGCATCCGGGACCGTCCTGTTTTCAGGGTGGTCCTTGCACTTGGAGTGCCCGTCGCGGAATTCTCAAGAATCCATGAAGACTTCAGGATGCGTGGAGCACAGAGGTGCTCACTCGTGCGGTCACCACACGAAAGGAGAAAACGGAATCACAGCACAGAACCGGCGAGGACCCTTGGGGTCCGGCGGGCTCCCGCGCCCCGGACCGTGTCCGCCCTTCACCTGAATAATGACGGGTGCCCCAGCCCTGAGGGGCAACGCCGGGGCACCCGTATGCCCGTACACGGGCCGAGGAGAACGGGGGGTTCTCACGTGCTAACTATGCCTTCGTTGACCCGGAAAATCAGTCCTCAGAGCACCTAAAAGAGCAAGCTTCAGGATATCTTCATGTCGTCTTGAGAAAAGCTCAACAAGCGACTTCGATATCAATAAAGGGAGTCAGAGCTGAGCAAAGGAACGCCACCGTCTCGTGCTCCCGTGGCACTGGCAAGCACCCCAGGTCTGGCCCACGTGGTGTCCACCGGCAGGCCAGCGCGTGGATGGAGCACGACGGAACCCGCCGCAACCGTACCGCCTCGCCCCTGACCTGCCACCACTTTCCCTCCCACGGCAACACTTGACAGTGTGTACCCCCAGGGGGTACACCTGTACTTACACATATACCCCCCAGGGGTAAGGAGTCGGGAAGGACGAGACCATGACGACCACTCAGTTTCAGGTGACCGGGATGACCTGCGGGCACTGCGAGATGTCGGTGCGCGAGGAGGTCCAGGAGGTCGCGGGCGTGACCGGGGTGGAGGTCAGCCACCAGAGCGGCCGGCTGGCCGTCACCAGCGATCAGCCGGTGGACGAGGCGGCGGTCATCGCCGCGGTCGAGGAGGCCGGCTACCAGGCAGCGCGGTCGGCGTGAACGCCGCCGCACGGCTAGGGGCCTACGCAGCGGGGCTGGCGGTGGTGTTCACCGGGGCTTTCGCGACGGCCGGGGCCGTAGTGCCAGAGACAACAGTGTCGGCCTGGACACAGCAGGCGGAAGGAACCCAGATGGACCAGCACACCGACAGTGGCCAGGACCCGGTCGAGACCACCTCCGGCAACCACGCGGGGCACCTGGTGCAGGGGGTGAGCATGGAACAGAACGGCTACCTCCTCCAGGAGGTCGCCGCGCCAGGGACCATCGGGGAAGCCGGGGAGCTGTCGTTGACGATCACCGGTCCCGACGGGGCCCCGGTCACCGAGTTCGACACCTCCCATGAGAAAGACGCGCACCTGATCGTGGTGCGCACCGACGGCACCGGGTACCGCCACGTGCATCCTGTGCTGGACGAGGCCGGGCGCTGGTCGCTGCCGTGGCAGTGGGAGGCTGCCGGCACCTATCGGGTCTACGCGGACGTCGTGCCGGCCGGTGCGGGGAAGAATCTGACGCTGACCCGCACCGTGGATGTGGCCGGGGCCTTCACCCCGTCCACCCCGGAGGTGACCGTCACCGATGAGGTCGATGGGTTCCAGGTTTCGGTGGAAGGCGATCTGTCGGCCGGATCCGCCTCGGATTTGACCATCAGCGTCACCCGTGACGGACAGCCGGTCACCACCTTGGAGCCCTACCTGGGCGCCTACGGGCACCTGGTCGCGTTGCGCGCCGGGGATCTGGCCTACCTGCACGTCCACCCCGAAGGTGCTGAGCCGGTCGCCGGTGAGGTCTCCGGGCCCGACGTCGAGTTCGCCACCACGGCCCCGACCCCGGGCCGCTACTACCTCTACTTCGATTTCCAAGTCGACGGGCAGGTCCACACCGCCCAGTTCACCCTCGACACCACCGGGGCAGCTGACACCAGGACCTCCGCTGACGCTACATCTGAGGGCCACGGCGAGCACTGACCTGTTCCCCGCCCACCACTGAGAGCGTCGCGACCGGATCGGTGGCGCCCCTAGCGAGAGAAAGAAGCACCGCATGTCTGCATCCTCGGCCCAGCCGCAGTCACTGGGCACCGACGTCGAGCTCGAGATCGGTGGGATGACCTGCGCCTCGTGCGCCAACCGGATCGAACGCAAGCTCAACAAGCTCGAGGGCGTGAGCGCCAGCGTCAACTACGCCACGGAGAAGGCCCGCGTCAGTGCCCCGGCCGGGTACGACCCGCAGGACCTGATCGCCGAGGTGGAGAAGACCGGTTACACCGCAGCGCTACCAGCACCTCGGCGGGCCGACCCCGGTGTGGCAGCGGCCGAGGAGGCAACGGCGGAGGACGTCGAGCTGCGTACCCTGCGGCAGCGTCTGATCGGGGCGGCGGTTCTCGCGGTGCCGGTGATTGCGATGGCGATGATTCCCGCCCTGCAGTTCGACTACTGGGGCTTCGCCTCCCTCGTGCTCGCCGCGCCCGTGGTGGTGTGGGCCGGCTGGCCCTTCCACCGGGCCGCGTGGCTGAACCTGCGCCACGGCACGGCGACGATGGACACACTGATCTCGATGGGCACCACCGCGGCCCTGGTGTGGTCGATCGTGGCACTGTTCTTCGGCACGGCCGGCCAACCCGGGATGGTGCACCCCTTCGAACTGACCATCTCCCCCTCCCACGGGTTGGGGAACATCTACCTCGAGGTCGCCGCGGGCGTGATCACCTTCATCCTGCTCGGCCGCTACTTCGAGAAGCGCTCCAAGCGCCGGGCCGGGGCGGCCCTGCGCGCCCTGCTGGAGCTCGGCGCGAAAGAGGTGGCCGTCCTGCGGGAGGGTCGCGAGCAGCGCATCCCCATCGAGGACCTGGCCGTAGGGGATGAGTTCATCGTGCGCCCCGGAGAGAAGATCGCCACCGATGGGGTCATCGTCTCCGGCACGAGCGCCATCGACGCCTCCATGCTCACCGGGGAGTCGGTGCCGGTGGAAGTCACCCAGGGAGACGCAGTCACCGGTGCCACCGTCAACGCGGGAGGCCGGCTCGTCGTGGCCGCCACCCGGGTCGGCTCGGACACGCAGTTGGCGCAGATGGCCCAACTGGTCGAGGACGCCCAATCCGGCAAGGCCGAAATCCAGCGTCTAGCCGACCGGGTCTCGGCCGTCTTCGTGCCCATCGCCATCGCGATCGCCGTGGCCACGCTCGGTGCGTGGATCGGCGCCGGGTTCCCCCTCTCGGCAGGCTTCACCGCCGCGGTGGCGGTGCTGATCATCGCCTGCCCCTGCGCCCTTGGCCTGGCCACCCCCACCGCGCTGCTGGTCGGCACCGGCCGAGGCGCCCAGATGGGCGTGCTGATCAAAGGACCCGAGGTGCTGGAATCCACCCGGCGGATCAACACGATCGTGCTGGACAAGACCGGCACCGTCACCACCGGCAAGATGACCCTGACCGAGGCGATCCCCGCCCCCGGCGTGGCCCGGGCCGAGCTGCTGCGGCTGGCCGGCGCCGTGGAGAACGCCTCCGAGCACCCCATCGCCCAGGCCATCGCCACCGGTGCCACCACTGAGGTGGGAGTCCTGCCCACACCGGAGTCCTTCGAGAACATCGAAGGCCGCGGGGTCCAGGGCATCGTCGACGGCCACGCCGTACTGGTCGGCCGTGAGGCCCTGCTGGCCGAGTGGGCCCAGCACCTCGACGACGATCTGCGCCAGGCCAAGCAGGCCGCCGAAGCCCAGGGCAAGACCGCAGTGGCGGTCGGCTGGGACGGGCAAGCACGCGGCATCCTCGTGGTCGCCGATGAGGTCAAGCCCACCAGCGCCCAAGCCATCGCCCAGTTCAAAGAACTCGGCCTGACCCCGGTACTGCTCACCGGGGACAACCAAGCCGTGGCCGCCCAGGTCGCCGCAGAGGTCGGCATCGAGGAGGTCATCGCCGAGGTGCTCCCGAAGGACAAGGTCGACGTCATCGCGAAGCTCCAGGGGAAGGGCAAAACCGTGGCGATGGTCGGCGACGGCGTCAACGACGCTCCCGCCCTGGCCCAGGCCAATCTCGGCCTGGCCATGGGCACCGGCACCGATGTGGCCATCGAGGCCGCCGACATCACGCTGGTGCGCGGGGATCTGCGGGCCGCCGCGGACGCGATCCGACTCTCCCGACGCACGCTGAGAACGATCAAGACGAACCTGTTCTGGGCCTTCGCCTACAACACCGCAGCCATCCCCCTGGCCGCCTTCGGACTGCTCAACCCCATGCTCGCCGGAGCCGCCATGGCCTTCTCGTCCGTCTTCGTGGTCAGCAACAGCCTGCGTCTGCGCTCCTTCACCAGCCAGGCAATCGACCAGCAGCCGTCACCGGCGACCCCGCGGCCGAGAACGCGGCAGCCAATCGAGGCCTGAACCCTCCCACCGATCGAAAGGAAACACCCCTTATGTGCCACCACGACCCCGACCACCACGACGAGCACGGTCATCACCATGGGCTCGCAGACGGCCACCAAGCTGGGGTCTCCAGCGACGAGACTGCAGAGTGCCCGGTGATGCCCGGCAACCAGGTCATCAAGGCCGCCGCCGAGGCTACAGGGCTCGTCCGCGACTACCAGGGCCAGCGATACTGGCTCTGCTGCGCCGGTTGCGGCCCGGCCTTCGACGCCGACCCCGCCAAGTACGTGCCCGCCTGATTCCACCCAGTACCCCTTGGACCGGCGGCTGCGGGCCAGCTCCACAGCCGGCCCGGAGCCGCCGGCCCATACGACACCCGCGGAAAGACGAGGACACCACCATGGACACCACCCCTGCCTCCGAGGCCACTGACATCGAGTGCCACACCACTCACGGCTACATCAGCGACAAGGACCGCTACCTCGCCCGCCTCAAGCGCATCGAGGGCCAGGCCCGAGGCATCCACCGGATGGTCGACGAAGAGCAGTACTGCATCGACATCCTCACCCAGATCTCGGCCGTGACCTCCGCACTGCGCACCGTGGGCCTCGGGTTGCTCGACGACCACATGAAGCACTGCGTCCTGGACGCCGCTCAACTCGGCGAGGACGCCGCCGAGGCTAAGCTCAAAGAAGCCTCCGAGGCCATCGCCCGCCTTGTACGCTCCTGAACCCCCAGCCTTTCCCCGACTCCACCCCCTCCCGGAACACCTGCAGTAGAACCGGCTTGACTGCTAGCGGACATGCCAATCTCCCTGTAGGCGGACACGTATCTCCCTGCTGACGGACAGCTAATCTCCCTGTCCTGTGCCATGGGATCGGGCTCGTGTCGGTCCCTCCGCAGACGTCCCTCCGGGGGTTCGCTCGAGGTCTCTGACCACCTTGAGCCATCACCCGCCGGAGGGACGCATGAAGAAGTCTGACAGGGAGATCATGGAAATTCTCGAAGCCTATGACGCCACCGGTTCCGCGCACTCGGCCGCGGCTCTGGCCGGGGTGGATCCGAAGACGGTGCGCCGTTACGCCGCCGCCCGGGATGCGGGCCGGCCGGTGACCGGCCCGGGCCGCCGGCCCCGGATGATCGACGCTTACCTGCCGAAGATCGAGGAGTGGGTCGAGCGCAGCCAGGGCACGGTCCGCGCCGACGTCGTCCACGCCCGCCTGGTCGGTGTGGGGTTCCCGGGGACCGAGCGGACCACCCGCCGGGCGGTGGCGCAGGTGAAGGCTGCTTGGCGGGCCGGGCACCGGCGCACCTACCGGCCCTGGATCACCGAGCCGGGGCTGTGGTTGCAGTTCGACTGGGGCGAGGGCCCGAAGGTGCCCGGGGTGGACGGGACGCCGCGGCGCACCTGGTTGTTCTGCGCCTGGCTGGCGTGGTCGCGGTTCCGGGTGGTGATCCCGGTCTGGGACCAGACCCTCCCGACGCTGATCGGGTGCCTGGATGCGACTCTGGCCCGGATCGGCGGGGTGCCCACCTACGTGCTCACCGACAACCCCAGGACCGTCACCGTCGATCACGTGGCCGGGGCGCCGGTGCGCCACCCGCAGATCGTTCAAGCCGGCCGGCACTACGGCACCCAGGTGCACACCTGCGTGCCGTATGACCCGGAGTCCAAGGGCGGGTCGGAGTCCACGGTGCGCATCGCCAAGGCCGATCTGGTGCCCACTGACGCCAACCTGCGTGAGCACTACGCCTCCTTCGCCGCACTCGAGGCCGCCTGCACGGCGTTCTGCGCCAAGGTCAACGGGCGCACCCACCGGGAGACCGCCCGGGTTCCCGCCGAGGCGCTGGTCGAGGAGCAGCAACGCCTGCACGTGGCCCCGACCGCCCCGCACACCACCGCCCTGGGGGTGACCCGCACGGTGGGCACGGATCAGACCATCCGGTTCGGCTCGGTGCGCTACTCCACCCCGCCCGGGCTGGTCGGGGCCGAGGTGTGGGTGCGGGTCGCAGCCGAGGAGCTGGTGGTCGTCGCCGACCTCGACACCCTTCCGGTGGCCCCGGGGTGGGCGGCCGGGCGGGCTGGGCTCACCGAGGTCGCCCGCCACCGCCTCTCGACCCCGGGCAATCCACGGATCGACCTGGGCCACTACCCTGACCACCCGCAGGACCCCACCGGTGCGCCACGCCCGCCCCGGCCACGGCCCCGCAGCGCGGCGGAGAAGGACTTCCTGGCCCTGGGCGCCGGCGCGCAGGCCTGGCTGATCGAGGCCTCCGCCGCCGGAACGGTACGGATCCGGGCGAAGATGGCCGCCGCCGTTGAGCTCGCCGCCCTCATCGGGGACGGGCCCGTGGACGCAGCCCTCGGGGTAGCCGCGGCCGCCGGGCGCTTCGGCGAGGGTGATCTGACCGCGATCTGCGATCACCAGGCCACCGGGGCCACCGCCGCCGGACTCGTGGCCGCCGACGAGACCCACTCCGCCCAACCCGGCACCGCCTCCTGGGCCGACTTCGGCACCAGCACAACAACCAGCACAACCCCCACAACCAAGGAGACCGCTCAATGAACACGGCCACCGCCCCGGCAGCGCCGCCGTTGCCCGACGATCTCGCCGCAGTGCTCAAGCGGATGCGGATGCCCTACCTGCGCGCGGCCGCCCCCGAGGTGCTGGCCACCGCCCGCGCCCAGCGCTGGGACCCCACCGAGGTCCTCCGTGCGCTGCTGGCCGAAGAGGTGCGCGGGCGCGACGAGGCCACCCGCGCGGCCCGACGCAAGGCCGCGGGCCTGCCGGCCGGGAAGACCTTCGAGTCCTGGCGGTCAGGCGATTCTTCGATCCCGGCCCCGACACAGTCCGCCCTGGCCACCCTGGAATGGGTGGGCCGGGCGGAGAACCTCGCGATCTCGGGGCCTTCGGGCACGGGCAAGACCCACTTCCTCGAGGCCCTGGCCCATCAGGTCATCGACGCCGGGATGCGGGTCTCCTGGTTCACCCTCGAGTCGCTGACCGCCGCGATCGGCCGGGCCGGGGTGGACGGTTCGATCGGCAAGACCATCGCCCGGATCACCCGGGCCGAGCTCATCGTCGTGGACGACATCGGGATGCTGCCCTCGGGCCAGGCCGCCGCCGAGGCCTTCTACCGTCTCGTCGATGCGACCTATGAACGCCGCAGCCTCGCGGTGACCAGCAACATCCATCCGGCAGGGTTCGACACGATCATGCCCAAGACCCTGGCCACCGCAGCCGTGGACCGGCTTCTGCACCACGCCCACGTGATCATCACCGAGGGCACCTCGCTGCGGCTCACCGAGGCCACCGCCGGACGCGGGGTGGTCCCCTTGACCTGATACCGCCGGAGGGAGATTAACTGACCGCGGACAGGGAGATCAGCTGTCCGCAGACGGGGAGATCACCTGACCGCCCACAGGGAAGTCCCGCTGACCGTTGACAACCTTCGGCACCGTCACCGTCGGGCTATGGGCCGCGCGCACCGGGCGGATCGGCGCGCACCGGGCGTTCATGCGCGGGCCCTACTTCGGGGTCCTGGGCGTTTTCCTCCGCGTCGCGGCCGTTCCGGACCTGCGGATCCCGCAGCTGGCTGTCCACGACCTGCCCGCCTTGACCCTGTGGGTAGTCGCCGTGCTCGCCTCGGCCGCCCTGGCCGTCTACGGCGCGTCCCTGCTCCGGGGCCCCGGCACGGCACATCGTCCGGCCGCTGAGCCTCCGGCATGAGCATCCCGGGTGGTGCCTATGGTGGGAGCCCCGACCCAGGAGCCAGCCCATGCCGATGATCCACGTGCGCAACGCCACCGCCTCGAGCACGTAATACAAACGTCAGCTCGTCGCCGAGCTCACTGCCACCTACGCCCGGGTCATGCAAATGCGCCCGGACACCATCCGGGTGGTCATCGAGGAGTACCCGCGGGAGAACTGGGGTGTGTCCGGAGTGACACTGGCCGACTCCGGACAGAACGAGTCCCTCGACTCCCCCGCCAACGACCACGTGCCCGGCCACGGAAACCCCGGCCCCGTACGAGGTGGGCCGCTGGGTCACTGGCGCTAATTCTTCTGGCTTCGGATGTAGTCGGGATAGATCACGGCTAGTGGGAGTCCTGGGATTGGTTGCCATTGCACCGTCTCAGAGCCGAAGGCCGCACTGCGCAGAGACAAGGGGGCGTTTTGCTCCTGGCCGGGCCATCCGGGAGCCATCAATGTGCCGGCGGCGAAGTGCGAATCGGCTGCAGCGACGATTCTGCCGTGTCGGTTCACCAGGACAGCTTCTGGGTGAATGGCGCTGAGCGCTTCTTCGAGCAGGGACTCCAGTGACGCGACGAGTATGTCTGCTCCAGCAACGCCAACAGGCTGGCCGGAGCTCATGATCGGCGTGGTGATGGTCATGGTGTACTCGTCGGTGCAGAGGTAGTCCACATAGGGGCCTGCGATGTGCGGGCGCCGGGTCTGCAGGGGAACCGTGAACCATTCTCGACGAGCACAGATCTTGCCCACGTCTTCGATGACAGACAACAATCTCTCCGCCGTCGTGCCCTGCCACCATGCCATGTGCCATTGCGCGTCATTAAGAACGGAAGGTGCTGCGACGAAACCGGCACCTGCCAACGGCAGTGTGGCATCCTGCAACAGTTCGACGGCAAGTGGCTGCACCACAGCATCTACCTCACGCCTCGAGGGCGGAAGGCGGGGATCCGCGAAGACCGCGCCCACCGGATCGGCCCATGCCTGAATGCGCCCGGTGACCTGTTCGAAAAACTGAGCGATGGTGGCAGTCGATGCCGGTGCGACGGTCATGAATTCTTTCCCTTCTGCATGGACCTGACGCTGTCGGTGATATCGCTGGCGCGATTGGCACGATGTAGCCGGCTGTGCTCTGCCAGCAACCAAGCTACGGCTGAGTGGACGTAGTCGTTGACCAGTTGCCGTGCCTTGTCGCCGTCCTGCGTCCGAAGTGACTCGGTCATCCGGTTGCACAGCCCCAAGGCTCGATGGTCGAACTCGCTGTCGGCGTGAGCGAGGCTCAGCAGAGCTCCGAAATCGGTGTGCAGGCGGACGTACTCGCGAGTCAGGCGAGCGGACTGACTGAGAGCAGCCAGCTCGAGCATGAAGTCGCCCACCGTGCGGCGGTCGTGGGTCTCCAGGCCTTCGGCCAGCAAGTCGGTGAGGGCTGCGGTCTCTTCGGGGTCGGCTGCCTCAGCCGCAAGCTCGGCTGCTGTCGCGGCGATGGCGGCGTAGTGCAGGGCGAGGTCTCGCAGCTCGACCCGGCTCATCTGGGTCAGACGGCGCCGTGCCAGATCGCTCTGATCTCCCGCCTCGAGGGTGACGAAGGTGCCCCCGTCCCGCCCGCGCCGTGTGGTGACCAGACCGCGTTCCCGTAGCCTCACCAGCGCCTCCCGGGCAGTGACCATGGCCACCCCCAGTGACGAGGCCAGCTCGGCCTCGCTGGGAAGCCGGTCCCCGTCGGCGAGGACGCCCGCTGTAATGCCCTGCATAATCCGGTCTTCCACGCGCTGGGCTCGTCCGGCGTCCCCCAGTGGCGCAAAGACCGCCGACAGCAGGCGTTGCTGGGTGGTGTGCACCGGCGCCTCCGCTCTTCGTCTGCATGCGTCGAGATGTGAGGGTCGCAACCCTCTCGTTCCGCACAAATCTACGCGGCACCCTTCTCAATAGCTATGTCTTATGGTTCCATAGGTTTTCCTGACTGTGGTGCTCATCACGAGATACCCTCCCGAAAGGACGCCTGTTGTGCCTGTCCCTGCTGCTCTCCGTCCCTCGCCAGCTGTAACGGATGCATCCGGGGCAGACCCGGCTATCGCCCTCCATCGGGTCGACAAGACGTTCGGAGACTTCCACGCGGTCAAAGACCTCACCCTGGACATTCGCCGGGGGGAGTTCTTCTCCCTGCTGGGCCCTTCCGGTTCGGGCAAGACCACGGTCCTGCGCATGATCGCCGGGTTCGAATTGCCCACGGGAGGTGCGATCTCCCTAGGCGGACGAGATGTCACCTCCGCGGCGCCCTTCGACCGTGACGTGAATACCGTCTTCCAGGACTATGCGCTCTTCCCGCACCTGACCGTCGCCCAGAACGTCGAGTACGGACTACGGGTGCGTGGCATGTCCCGTGCGGAACGGGCCCGCCGGGTGCAGGACGCACTGGAGCTGATCCGGTTACCCCATGTCTCCGACCGCCGCCCGTCCCAGTTGTCCGGCGGGCAGCGCCAACGTGTCGCGTTGGCCCGGGCGCTGGTGCTTCGTCCGCAGGTTCTGCTGCTGGACGAGCCGCTGGGGGCCCTGGACAAGCAGCTGCGGGAACAGATGCAGGTCGAGCTCAAGCAGATCCAGCGGGAGGTCGGGATCACCTTCGTGTTCGTCACCCATGATCAGGAGGAGGCTCTGACCCTGTCCGACCGCGTGGCCGTGTTCAACGAGGGCACCGTGGAACAGGTCGGCACCCCTGAGGACCTCTACGCCCGGCCCGCCACCCGGTTCGTGGCCACGTTCCTGGGCACCACGAACCTGGTGGAGGGCGAGCTGGCGCGCGTCCTCACCGGCCGGCCGAGCGTGCTCAGCATCCGTCCCGAGCGCATCCACATCCATCCGCTGGGCAGCGCCGTGGACGAGGGCCGGTGCGCCGTCGAGGCGGTCATCGAGGAGCAGATCTACACCGGGCCCACCACCCGGTACGTCGCCCGCACCGATGACGGGACCCGCCTGATCGTCCAGGAGCAGAACGACTCCCACAGCACGGCCTCCGACCGCGGTGACCGCGTGCAACTGCAGTGGTCCCGCCGCTTCAACTACGAAATCTGACCTTTCGTCCCTGCCACGTCCTGCCACATCCGTCCGAGAGAAAGCGCGTCCCATGAAATTCACCAAGGTTCTGCCGCTGGCGGCCCTCACCACCCTGTCCCTCGCCCTCACCGGATGCGGCGAGAGCACCCCGGCATCCTCCTCCGCTTCCAGCGGCATCCAGGTCCCCGACCTGCCCGCGGCCACCGAGGTCGGCGAAGGGGAAGGGCAGGTCAACATCGTCGCCTGGGCCGGGTTCGTGGAGGACGGATCCACCAACCCGGACGCCGACTGGGTGAGCGCGTTCGAGAAGGAGACAGGTTGTCAGGTCAACCGCAAGGTGGGCGCCACGTCCGATGAGATGGTCCAGCTCATGCGCACCGGAGAGTATGACCTGGTCTCCGCCTCCGGCGACGCCTCCCTGCGCCTGATTGCCGGCGGCGATGTCGCCCCGATCAACACCGAGCTCGTCCCCAACTTCGGCAACGTCGTGGAAGGCCTGAAGGGACAGGTCTACGACACCCTCAACGGCAAGAGCTACGGCGTCCCGATCGGTCGTGGCGCCAACGTGCTGATGTACAACACCGAGGAGGTAGCCGAGGCCCCCGATTCCTGGGCCCCCACCTGGGAGGAGGACAGCGCCTACAAGGGGGCCGTCATGGCCTATGACTCTCCCATCTACATCGCCGACGCAGCCCTGTACCTGATGGCCACCCAGCCCGAGCTGGGGATCACCAATCCCTACGCCTTGGACCAGGAGC
This sequence comes from Kocuria turfanensis, assembly GCF_001580365.1. Taxonomy (NCBI): domain Bacteria; kingdom Bacillati; phylum Actinomycetota; class Actinomycetes; order Micrococcales; family Micrococcaceae; genus Kocuria; species Kocuria turfanensis. The sequence goes on from NZ_CP014481.1 coordinate 97,464, forward strand.
AGCTGGCCGCCGCCGTCGAGCTGCTCAAGCAGCAGAACGGTATCGTCGGTGAGTACTGGAACGACGCGCTCAAGGCCGTTTCCTCCATCTCCTCGGGCACGGCACAGATGGGCACCGGCTGGCAGGTGATCGTGAACCTGGCCCAGGCCGACGGCGGCAAGGTCGAGTCCGTGCTGCCCAAGGAAGGCGCCACCGGTTGGTCCGACACCTGGATGATCTCGGCGAAGTCCAAGAACCCCAACTGTGCCTACCAGTGGATGGACTGGGCCTCCTCACCGGAGGTCAACGCGAAGATCGCCCAGAACTTCGGCATGGCCCCGGCCAACTCGCTGGCCTGCGAGGGCTCGACGAAGAACGAAGAGCACTGCGAGAGCTTCCACGCCACCGACGAGGAGTACTACAAGAACGTGTGGATGTGGACCACTCCCGTGGAGCAGTGCATCGACGGCCGCACCGACGTCACCTGCACCAACTACCAGGAGTGGACCAAGGCGTGGACCGAGGTCAAGGGCTGACATGCAACGGCGGCGGGCCGGGGGGCGAGAAGCCTGGCCGCCCCCGGCCCGCCGCACCCAGGGACCTAGACAACCATCCTGAGGAGGACTGGCGGCTCCCCGCCGCCGCAGACGACCATGGCGACGACCCACACCACACCTGTTGCGGCACCTGACCCCGCACCCACCGACGGCGCTGCGCCTCCCCGCCCGCACGGCTCCGGGGACCGGTTTTCCCGCCTGCTCCACGCACATCCGCGCCTGCGCCTGGGCGCCCTGCTGAGTTTGCCCATGGCGTGGCTGGGTGTCCTCTACATCGGCTCACTGGTCCTGCTGTTTATCACCGCGTTCTGGTCCACGGATCCTTTCACGTCGAAGGTCATCCCGGGATTCACCTTGGAGAACTTCCGGGAGATCCTTACTGTCCCCGCCTATCAGCAGACCGCTCTGCGCACCGTGGGGATCGCCCTGGCCGTGACCGCGTTGTGCGCGCTACTGGCCCTGCCCCTGGGGTTGTACATGGCGAAGATCGCCTCACCGCGCATGCGGGCGGTTCTGGCCATCGGCATCACCCTGCCGCTGTGGGCCGGATACCTCGTCAAGGTCTTCTCCTGGCGCATCACCTTCATGACCGGCGGGCCACTGGACTGGCTGCTCACCCCCCTGGGCTTGAACGGCCCCGGATACGGCACCGCGGCTCTGGTGGTGACGTTGTCCTATCTGTGGTTCCCCTACATGGCGGTCCCGGTGTACGCCGCCTTCCGCCAGATCCCGGACAACCTCTTCGACGCCTCCGCCGACCTGGGCGCCAAGGGCTGGACCACCGTACGGACCGTGGCGCTGCCCTTGCTGAAGCCGGCTTTCATCGCGGGGTCCATCTTCACGTTCTCTCTCAGCCTCGGCGACTACATCGCCGCGCAGTTCGTCGGCGGCACCACCCAGGTGATCGGCACGGTCATCGCCTCCAACATCAACCTCAACCCGCCGTTGGCCGCGGCGTTCGCCACGGTACCGGTGGTGGTCGTCGTGGCCTATCTCTTCCTGGCCCGCAAATCCGGCGCCCTGCAGCAACTCTAGGAAGGCCCCACCGATGACTCTTTCCCGTCCCGCCAAGGTCCTCCTGCGGGTCTTCGCCGGCCTCGTGATGGCCGCCATCTACCTCCCGCTGCTGCTAGTGATCCTCAATTCCTTCAATGCCACGACTTCCGGGGCGTTCCCCATCTCGGACTTCACCACACGTTGGTGGGTGGCCGCCTGGCACAACGAAGGAGTACGGGCCGCCTTGTGGACCTCGATACAGGTGGCCACCATTGCGACCGTCATCGCCCTGGTGCTGGGCACCATGATCGCCTTCGCGCTCTCCCGTTACGCCTTCTTCGGCAAGAACGTCGTCAATCTGCTGGTGGTCCTGCCCATCGCCCTGCCCGGAATCGTCACCGGAGTGGCGCTGAACAACACCTTCAAGACCGTGCTCGAGCCGCTGGGTATCGGTCTGGGCCTGTTCTCCGTGATCGTCGGTCACGCCACCTTCTGCGTGGTCATGGTGTTCAACAACGTCCAGGCCCGACTCGGAAGAATGAACCGTGGCCTGGAGGAAGCAGCCATGGACATGGGAGCGAACCTGCCCAGAACCTTCATCGACGTCACCTTCCCCGGGTTCCGCTCCGCATTCATCGGCGGAGGCCTGCTGGCCTTCGCCCTGAGCTTCGACGAGATCGTAGTCACCACATTCACTGCACCTCCAGGAACGGAAACCCTGCCGATCTGGATCTTCAACAACATGTCCCGCCCCAACCAAGCCCCGGTGGTCAACGTCATCGCAGCCGTACTCATCATCGTCTCGATGATCCCGGTCTACCTCTCCCAACGACTCACTGGAGATGACAAACGCTAAGGACCCGCCCCGTCCGTCTACTATCCATCGGCACACCACCTGACCACAGAGCAGGAGACATTACAGTGACCTTCACGCCCTCTCGATCGACCGGCCACAACGGCAAGCAGCATGCCGACCGGCTCGCCTACCGCAGCGTCAACCCCGCCACCGGTCAGCTCGTGGCCGAGTACGCCACCGCCACCGACGCCGAGGTCGAAGCGGCCGTTGCGGCCGCCGATACCGCCTTCCACCAGTGGCGGGCGGTTCCGGTCGAGGAGCGGGCAGCCGTGGCCGCCCGGGTCGGTGATCTGTTCGCCGCCCGGGTCGAAGAACTGGCGGCCATCGCCACCGAAGAGATGGGCAAGCCGATCTCCGAAGCCCGCGGGGAGGTGGAGTTCTGCGCGGAGATCTTCGCCTACTTCGCAGCCCAGGGCCCGACCCTCGCCGCCGATCAGCCCATCACCGCCTCGGCCGGCGGGCAAGCGGTGATCCAGAAGCGCCCCGTCGGGGTGCTGCTGGGGATCATGCCGTGGAATTACCCCTTCTACCAGGTCGCCCGTTTCGTCGCCCCCAATCTCGTCCTGGGCAACACGATGGTGCTCAAACACGCCGAGTCATGCCCGCGCTCTGCCCTGGCCCTCCAACAGCTACTCGACGACGCCGGGGTCCCGGCCGGGGCCTACACCACCCTTTTCGCCTCCCATGACCAGATCGCCCAGGTCATCGCCGATCCACGAGTGCAGGGGGTGTCGCTCACCGGCTCCGAACGCGCCGGAGCTGCCGTGGCCGAGATCGCCGGGCGGAATCTGAAGAAGGTCGTGCTCGAGCTCGGCGGGTCCGATCCCTACATCGTCCTGGACACCGATGACGTGACCGCCTCGGCCCAGGCGGCGTTCACCACCCGGATGGGCAACACCGGCCAGGCCTGCAACTCCAACAAGCGGATGATCGTCTCCTCCGAAATCTACGACGAGTTCGTCACCGAACTCACCCGCCAGGCCAACACCCTCATCCCTGGCGACCCTGCCGCCGATACGCCGGGCACCTACGCACCGCTGTCCTCACGGGCCGCCGCCGAGGGTCTGGTTGCCCAGATCCGGGCGGCCGTGGAGGCCGGGGCCACCCTGCACGCCGGCGGGAAGCTCCTCGAGGGGCCCGGGGCCTACCTCGCCCCGGCCGTGCTCACCGGTATCACCCCGGACATGGCCGCCTACCACCAGGAGCTCTTCGGTCCGGTGGCCGTGGTCTACAAGGTCGAGAACGACGAGGATGCCCTCGCCCTGGCCAACGACACCCCTTACGGACTCGGCGGGGCGGTCTTCAGCACCGACCCGGCCCGCGCCCGGCGGGTCGCCGAAGGCCTGGAAGCCGGCATGGCCGTCGTCAACGCCGCCGAGGCCGAGGGCGCCGAAATGCCCTTCGGCGGCGTCAAGCGCTCCGGCTACGGCCGGGAACTCGGGCCCCTGGGCATGGACGAGTTCGTCAACAAACGCCTGCTCTACATCAACGACTGAGCACGAGTCAGGGCCTGCGCCCGGCCGTCCATAAAAGTTGAGGGCAAGCCCTCTCATCCGCGGGGTCGGTTCAACCCCCTTGGCTGGGGCGCGGATGCTCGAAGAACAACCCCTAACTACCTCACCACTCCGGAGGTTCCTCATGCTTGAAGGCCTCGAGCAAAGCACGCAGGTGCACGACCTGTCGCATCTGCGCCCGGGTGACTTTGTACAGGCCCGTTTGCCGGGCACCCTGCTGGTCTATGAAGGCCATGTCGAGACCGTCGTACCGCCACAAGGCGTGCTGTGGATACGCCACGGCGCGTTCCAGGAGCGAAGGCTCATCGCCCTCGACGAGTACGACATGTTCACAGCACCTGCCTCCAGTCCTGTCTTGGAGCAACCGACAGAGTATTGACCTGCCGCGGACCGGGAGCTGTTCCTTAGACCCCAGGGCCACCTGTTCAGCAAAGAGCGCCCCGAGGGAGACCGGACATCGATGGAATCGTTTCCTCCTCGGCAGCCGATCAGGCGGTCTGACCGGGTACCCTGCCGTCGTTCGGACAAACGCGCGTAGACAGGGTGGGACGAGTGCTCTCACCAGTTTCTATTCGTCCTGCTTAGTGACCGATAGCCGGCCATATGTAAAGCACCGGGCGCCCATTTGCTGTACCGCCCCGACGGGAAGGCCTAAGTGTAAGAGGGCATGACGTTATTGGCGCGGGCCGGGGTGCGTGAGGCCGGGGGCTGATCGCCGCAGGCGGTGTGGGGCCGATGGTAGTTGAAGTGGTTCACCCAGACCCCGATCGCGTCCCGGCGGTCCTGCTCACTGGAATAGGGGCGGGCGTAGAGGACCTCGTCGGCCAGCAGTCGGTTGTACCGCTCGACCTTGCCGTTGTGCCGGGGCGTATAGGGCTTGATGCGCTGGTGCCGGCCGGCGAGGGCCTCCACGCACCGGGTGAAGTCGCGGGCCTTGTAGTTGGCGCCGTTGTCCGTGACGACTCGGTGGATCCTCTGGATCCCGTGGGCGGAGAAGAAGGCTCTTGCCCGGCAGAAGAACCCGATCGTCGTCACCGCCTTCTCGTCGGCCAGGGCCTCGGTGTAGGCCAGCCTCGAGAAGCCGTCCACGGCCGAGTGCAGGTAGGTGTAGCCGACCTTCGCCCCGGGCCCGCGCTTGGACTGCTTGGCCTCGGCGCTGCCGCGGCCGTGGGCGCGCCAGCCGCCGCCGTCGGGGATCCGCCCGACCTTCTTCACGTCCAGGTGGACCATGTGCCCGGGCCAGGCGGCACGGATCCGCTGGGGCGGGCGTCTCAGGTCGTCCCCGGCTGGAGTGAGGTCGCGCAGGCGGGAGATGCCCAGGCGGGCCAGCCAGCGACCGACCGTGCGCAGGTGCATTTCGTGCCCGAGATCCAGCAGGTGGCGGTGGATCCGCCTGGCCGACCATTTCCGGTCTCGCCGGAGGGACTCGATCAGCTCCACGACGGCCGCCGGGGTGCGCTGAGGGCTGTGCCTTGGGACCGAGGGACGATCGGCCAGCCCCGCCTCACCGGCGGCGAGATAGCGGGCCACCCAGGTCGCCACCGTGGGGCGGCTGACCCGGAACTCGGCGGCCACATGGGCCTTCGGGATCCCGTCCTCGAGGTGACGGCGGACCATGCGCAGCCGGCCGGTCGGGGTCAAAGGTGCATTAATGTGGGGCATGAACGGGCTCTCTTGCTGCGGACGGACGGTGTAGGAACTTCCATCCTGTGGCGAGGAGCCCGTTCCTCATCTCACCGGCACACCCGCGGCAAGAACCTCATGCCCCACAACACCTAAGGCTGCCCCAACGATTGAACCGTCCGCGGAAAGCATCGGAGGGGCTGTAGCCGTAGCTCCTGCCCGGTGGGGTCGACCTGGATGACCGGCCCAGGATATTTCGGCTCTCTCGGAACCCACCAGCCAATGGCGCCCGGCGGGGGCAGCCTGTGGCACCGGGTCCGTGGTGGGGTGCGCCTAGGCTCCGGTGACGACGCGGGTGAATTCGGTCCAGGTGTCGCTGTCGTTGCGGTAGGTGTAGCGCTGGTCGCTGCGGATGCGGCCGGCCTCTCCGGCGCGCAGGACCAGGGCGGACCCGCTGGTGATGATGATGAGTTCCCCGGCGTGGACCTGGTGCAGTTCTTCGGTCCCGGCCGTGTCCGGCTGGGCGTGGTAGGTGTCCCCCGGGGCCAGTCGCCAGGACCATAGTTCGGTGCGGGGAACGCTCTCGGTGGCGAGGAGCAGCACGGCCTCGCTGCCACGGTCCGAGCTCCACACGCGCACCGCTGCCCCGAGTCGCCCCCCGCTGGCTTCTTCCGCGGGGGTGGTGGGGGGCATGGCGAGGGAAACGAAGTCGGTGCCCAGGGCGTGGGCGATGTGGTCGACGGTCACCAGGCTGGGATTCGCCTGGCCCAGCTCGATCTGGGTCAGCATCCGCCGGCTCACCCTGGCGCGGTCGGAGAGCTCCTGGACGCTCCACCCCCGGTGCTGGCGCTGCTGGCGGATCTGTCGGCCGACCGTGGCGACGAACTCCGCGGTGGCTTCACCTTTCTCACGGGTGGCCATCCGTTCCTCCTCCGGTGAGCAACATGGTGGGCACCGGCAATGCGGCGTTCTCACCTGGTGCGCCCTGATGGTACTGCGCGCTTTCATCGGCACGCTGCGCTCTGGGGCGCTTCCGCTGGCGGCTCGGCCAGGCCGGGCCGTTGCCGGCGGCCCTGGTCCCGTCGCCTCCTACTGAGTCGGCCTGCACCGAGCGAGTGGACCTTTGGGCTGCTCGAGCGTCGACGTCCGTCACCTGACCTCAAGGCCTTCCCGGTCCGCGCCCTGATCGGACTCAGGGGCGGGACGCGGTCGGAGCGTCAGATCCTTGGGGCGCAGCTCGCTGACCAGGACACCGACGACGATCAGCACGGCCCCCAGGATCGCCAGGCCCGGCAGGCGATCCCCGGCGATACGCCCGATAATCCCGCCCCACACCGGTTCCCCGGCGTAGATGACGGTGGCCCGGGTGGCCGACACAGAGCGCTGCGCCCAGTTCATCGCCCACTGAATCAGGATGCTCGCCGCCCCGAGCCCGACCCCGGCCACCAGCCACACCCAGGAGAACCCCGGAACCCGTTCGCCGGTCACGGGCATCATCGCGAAGGACAGCAACCCGGCCATCAGCACCTGCACCACGGTGACCCGGCGGGCATCCACCGTGCCGGCGAAACGACTGATGAGCACGATCTCCACCGCGCAGGCCACCGCACTGAACAACGTGAGCGTCTCCCCGGGGCTCAGCCCACCCAACCCGGCGTCCGGACCAGCCAGCAACACCAACCCCGCGAAGGCGAACGCCACCCCGACCAGGGTCATCACCGCCGGGGCCTTGCGCAGCAACACCCACTGCAGCAGAGGCACCATCGGCACGTACAAGGCAGTGATGAACGCCGACTGGCTGGCCGTGATCGTCTGCAGCCCCACCGTCTGCAGGCCGTAACCGAAGAAGATCGACGTCCCGATCACCGCACCGGCGCCGATCTCCTGCCAGGTGATGCCCCGCAGCACGCGCCAGAACACCACCGCCCCGATCAACCCGGCCACCACGAAGCGGACCCCAACGAAGAACAACGGGCCGGTGTGGGCCATTGCCACATGGATGATCAGGAAGGTCGCCCCCCAGATCATGGTGATGCCGATCAGGATCAGTTCGGGGCGACTGACGCGGAGCCTGTTTCCGCCGGTACGAAAGAAGGTGTGCCACACACACCTCAGCGTATGAGAAATATAATGCTCATGCCAAGGTGAAGACCTGGTGCCCTGGCAGGAACCCTTAGCGCAGGGTCGCGGCCCTGGGAAACGTCCGGTAGCCGGCCATGTGTAAAGCGGCGGTCCTCGATTTGCTCACGCACCCCCAGTCCACGGTCGAACCAGTAACTCTTCGGGCCGCCTTTGCCCTGCGGCTGCGCCCGTGACCGCAGTCGGTTGGTTACGGCTGCTGGTGTGTGTCCGGGAAGCGTTGCTGGTGGGCCGGGAGCAGGGCGGAGTAGTAGTCGGGTTCGAAGTCGATCGCGGCGACGTCCCCGCCCGTCTTGGCTCACCTTGAGTTTGACCAGAATCGGTGAGGAGCGGGTGGCGGTCTCGGTGGAGCCGGGCCGGCCTACTCTGCCCGGACGAATTCTTCGGCGTCCTGCACCTGTTGGCCTGTGGGGCGGATACCCGTGTACAGCACGAACTGCTCAAGCGCCTGGATGGTGGCCACCTCCGCACCGGTGATGACCTTCTTGCCCGCCGCCCTGCCGGCTTTAATCAGCGGCGTTTCCGGCGGCAAGGCCACCACGTCGAACACGACCTCGGCGGCTTCAACGGCCGCGGCCGGAAAGGATTGAGAATCCGCTTCGGCGCTGCCTGCCATGCCGATGGGCGTGACGTTGATGATCATGTCGGCGGTGGCACCGCCCAGCTCGGCCCGCCACCTGAAGCCGTAAAGGTCAGCGAGGGCACTCCCTGTGGCCTCGTTCCGGGCAATGATGGTGACGTCGCCAAAGCCCGCGTCGCGCAGCGCAGCGGCAGCGGCCTTGGCCATGCCGCCGGCTCCCTGCAGCAGCACCGAGGAGTCGGTGGGCACGTCGTTGCGTTCTAGCAGCCGCTCAATCGCCGTGTAGTCGGTGTTGTAGGCAGTGAGGTGGCCGGCGTCGTTGACGATGGTGTTCACCGAATCAATCGCCTTCGCGGACGGATCCATCTCGTCGACTAAGGCGATGACGTCCTCCTTGTACGGCATGGAGATGGCGCAGCCGCGGATGCCCAGCCCGCGGACACCGGCGATGGCCTGCTCGAGGTTGGTGGGGGCGAAGGCCTTATAGATCCAGTTCAGCCCGAGCTGTTCGTAGAGGTAGTTGTGGAAGCGGGTCCCGTTGTTGCTCGGCCGGGCCGAAAGCGAGATGCACATGGTCATGTCTTTGTTCAGAATCGGCACCCCTCCATTAAATGGCCAAGCCGGCATTGAACTCCTACTACAACGCCACCCGCACGGGTATTGGCCGGTAGCCGGGCCATATGTGAAGTGATGAGACTTGGCCACTCCTGTAGCCGGGGTACACGGGCCGAGCAGCGTCTGCCCATCCATCCCTCGGATCTCGATTGCGCCTTGTACTGCGGGCAAGCCAGGTCAAGAAGTCACCTGCTCGTGTGGCAGTCCCGTCCTGCCCGAGGCAGCAAAGGCATAGGACAGGCCACATCGGGCTCATTCCGATGGTGGGCAGATGGATTTTCTGTTGATGAAGCGCGCCTTCAGTCGCGCGGGCGAGGCGGCCGGGTATGCGCCAGCCAGCACTTGCAGCAGCGCGGTCGCTGCAGAGACGCCCACCTCGTAGATCGGCTGGGCGATGACTGACAATGGCGGGGTCATCAGCTGGGCCCATCGGGCGTCGTCGAACATCACGAAGGACATGTTTTTGGGGATCTCCAGGTTTCTGTGCTGGAGGGCGAGCAGCACGTCCAGGGCGATCAGACCGTCCGAGGCGAGAATGGCAGTGGGGGGTGACTCCAGGGCCAGCAGCTCATCAATGATTCTTGCAGTGACCCTTTCACCGAGTGCATTGAAGCGTATGAGGTCTTTGGTCGGCTCCACACCGTATTGCTGCAGTCCATCGACAATTCCCGTGAGCCTGTCCTGCACCGAAGATACGGGAATGCGCATCCCCGGGCGGTACGTCTCTCCGTGCGTCTGCAGCGAGGAGATGAAGGCGATGCGCCGGTGGCCGGCTGCCAGCAATGTCGATGTTGCTTCTTTCGCAGCAGGAGCGATGTGCACGCTTGCTGAAACGGCAGGCAATGTTTCAATCTGTCGGTCCAGAAGAACCAGCGGAACGCCAGCCCGGTGAGTGTCTTGGAGATGGTCCGTGACCAGGGCTGTCGCTGGTGCGACGATGAGCCCATCGACACGTTTTTCGAGGAGAATCCGCACGGCGTCAACTTCGGCTTCCGGATTCTCTGAGGTGTTAATCAGGATGACGTCGTAACCGGCTTTCTTGGCGATGTCTGAGATCCCGCGGGTGGCCAAGCCGAAGTAGTCGTTCTCAATGTCGCCGACCACCACGCCGATGGTCTTCGTCTCGCCCGTATTGATACTGCGTGCAAGCACGTTGGGTCTGTAGCCGAGTTCCTCTGCGGCGGCCTGCACCTTCTCCCGAGCAGCGGCACTGACTGTGCCGTAGGACCCCAGCGCGCGGGCGGCACTGGACTTCGAGACTCCCGCCCGCCTGGCCACATCGGCGATCGTTGCAGGCCTCGTCTTCTGCGGAATCATGAGGCGCCTCCTTCGTTTTGACCATTGACGCCCACTCCCGACGCCGGTAGCGTGCGTCACACCCGACTGACACCGGTGTCAGTCTATCGGGTGACACCGGTGTCAGACGAGCCCGGGCTCGCTGCCTCCCTCAATCGGCACCTCGAGACGAATGGAACCTCGCCATGAACATCCTCAGGAATTTCCGCACTGCCGCGACCACGGGTTTGATTGGGTTGACCTTGATGACCGCCACTGCGTGTGGTGGAACCGGGGATGCATCGGGTGCAGGAGCCGAGGACAATCCGTTTAACTTGATCGAGCCTGGCACGATGCGGGTGGCCAGTGTGGGGGATCTGCGGCCGTACACCTACACCGACGAGAACGGTGAATTCACCGGTTTTGACGTGGAGCTCTTGGAGGACGTGGCCGGCCGGATCGGTGTTGAGGAAGTGGTCTTCACCGGGCAGGACTTCTCTGGGTTGCTCGCGGCGGTGGCCAATGGCCAGTACGACGTTGGGGCGGCTGCCATCGGCATCACCGAGGAGCGGCAGCAGACGGTCGATTTCTCCGAGGGTTATCTGGCCGGGTTCCTGTCGGTCGTGACCCCGAAGGACTCCGACATCGCCTCGGAGGAGGATCTGGCCGGTGGTCGGATGGGGGTGGTGCAGGGGACCCTGCAGGAGGCCTACGCGGTGAAGAACCTGCCCGACACGGAACTGGTGCGCTTCCCGGACAACAACGCCGCCATCTCCGCGCTGAACAGCGGGACTGTGGACGCCCACTTCCTCGACTACGAGTCGGCCAAGAAGTACGTCGAGCAGTACGACCTGGTCAGTGCCGTGGAGATTCCCTCTTTCGACGCCCCGGCCGGCTTCGCTGTCGCTAAAGTGTAAGAGGGCATGACGTTATTGGCACGGGCCGGGACGCGTGAGGCCGGGGGCTGATCACCACAGGCGGTATGCGGCCGATGGTAGTTGAAGTGGTTGACCCACACCCCGATCGCGTCCCGGCGGGCCTGCTCGCTGGCGTAGGGACGGACGTAGAGGACCTCATCGGCCAGCAGTCGGTTGTAGCGCTCCACTTTGCCGTTGTGCCGAGGTGTGTAGGGCCTGATGCGCTGGTGCCGGCCGGCGAGGGCCTCCACGCACCGGGTGAAGTCCCGGGCCTTGTAGTTGGCGCCGTTGTCGGTCACGACTCGGTGGATCCTCTCGATCCCGTGGGCGGCGAAGAACGCCCGGGCTCGGCAGAAGAACCCGATCGTCGTCACCGCCTTCTCGTCGGCCAGAGCCTCGGTGTAGGCCAGCCTCGAGAAACCGTCCACGGCCGAGTGCAGGTAGGTGTAGCCGACCTTCGCCCCGGGCCCGCGCTTGGCCGCCTTCGCCGCCGTACTGCCGCGGCCATGGGCGCGCCAGCCGCCGCCGTCGGGGATCCGCCCGACCTTCTTCACGTCCAGGTGCACCATGTGCCCGGGCCAGGCGGCACGGATCCGCTGGGGCGGGCGTCGCAGGTCGTCCCCGGCTGGAGTGAGGTCGCGCAGGCGGGAAATGCCCAGCCGGGCCAGCCAGCGACCGACCGTGCGCAGGTGTAGCTCGTGCCCGAGATCCAGCAGGTGGCGGTGGATCCGCCGGGCCGACCATTTCCGGTCTCGCCGGAGGGACTCGATGAGCTCCACGACGGCCGCCGGGGTGCGCTGAGGGCTGTGCCTTGGGACCGAGGGACGATCGGCCAGCCCCGCCTCACCGGCGGCGAGATAGCGGGCCACCCAGGTCGCCACCGTGGGGCGGCTGACCCGGAACTCGGCGGCCACATGGGCCTTCGGGATCCCGTCCTCGAGGTGACGGCGGACCATGCGCAGCCGGCCGGTCGGGGTCAGAGGTGCATTAATGTGGGGCATGAACGGGCTCTCTTGCTGCGGACGGACGGTGTAGGAACTTCCATCCTGTGGCGAGGAGCCCGTTCCTCATCTCACCGGCACACCCGCGGCAAGAACCTCATGCCCCACAACAGCTAAGGACAACGACGAACTCGTTGAGGCCCTGAACGAGGGCCTGGCCGAGGCCATGGAGGACGGCACCTGGAAGGAACTGCACGAGAAGTGGTTCCCCGGTTCCCCGATGCCGCAGCAGTACCTGCCCTCGGCCGAGCAGACCGCCACCGCCGAGCCCACGTCCTGATCCTGCCGGACGCCCGCCCGTTCGGCAGTCCCACCGTTCCTCCGACCGTCTGAGAGCACCTCATGGACTGGATCGACACGATCACCCGCACCTTCTTCGACGTCGACGCGATGCTGGCGGTGCTGCCGCAGCTGCTGGCCGTCGGGCTGAAGAACACCCTCATCATCTCCGTCTCGGCCACCGTGATCGGGCTCGTGCTGGGCATGGTCCTCGCCGTGATGGGCATCTCCCGGACCCGGTGGTTGCGCGTGCCCGCCCGGCTCTACACCGACATCTTCCGCGGGTTGCCCGCCATCCTCACCATCCTGCTCATCGGCCAGGGCTTCGCTGGGATGAGCCAGCAGGTGTTCGGTGCCTCGCCGTACCCGCTGGGCATCGCCGCGCTGAGTCTGATCGCCAGCGCCTACATCGGGGAGATCTTCCGGGCCGGCATCCAGAGCATCGACAAGGGCCAGCTCGAGGCCTGCCGTGCCCTGGGCATGAGCTACCCCAAGGCCATGGCCCTGGTGGTCGTCCCCCAGGGCGTGCGCCGGGTCCTGCCGGCACTGGTCAACGAGTTCATCGCCATCGTGAAGGACTCCAGCCTCGTGTACTTCCTGGGCCTGTTGGTGGGTGAACGCGAGCTGTTCCGTGTGGGCCAGGACGCGGCCGTGCTCACCGGCAACCTCTCACCGCTGGTGATGGCTGGGGTCTTCTACCTGATCATCACCGTTCCACTGACCCACCTCGTGAACTACTTCGACCACCGCTTCCGCGCCGGGCGCCGGCGCGCGACCGAGCCTTCGAGCGGGCTGGCGGAAGTCGAGGAGCTCAACACCACCCCTTCGACTGTTGGGAGCAAAGCATGAGCACCACCGCCGCGCCCGCCGCGCCCGTGGAGACCTACCACGGGGCCAGCCTGGAGATCCGTGACCTCACCCTTGCCTTCGGCGACATCGAGGTGCTGCGCAACGTGAGTCTCTCTGTGCCCGCCGGCACCACCACCTGCATCATCGGGCCCTCGGGTTCGGGCAAGTCCACCCTGTTACGCGGGATCAACCGCCTGCACGAGCCCAAGAGCGGTGATGTGCTGCTCGGAGGACAAAGCGTGCTGGGGGTCAAGCCCGACGGGCTGCGGCGGCGGATCGGGATGGTCTTCCAGCACTTCAATCTCTTCCCCGACCACACCGCCCTGGAGAACGTCGCCCTGGCCCCGACCAACGTCAAGCGCATGCCACGGGCCCAGGCCCGGACCCTGGCGCACAAGCACCTGGCCGAGGTCGGCCTGGCCGAACGCGCCGACCACCGGCCCCGGGACCTCTCCGGAGGCCAGCAGCAGCGCGTGGCAATCGCCCGGGCCCTGGCCATGGAACCAGAAGTCATGCTCTTCGACGAGGCCACCAGCGCCCTGGACCCCGAGCTCGTCAAAGGCGTGCTCGACCTCATGGCCGGGCTCAGCCACAGCGGCATGACCATGGTCGTGGTCACCCACGAAATGCACTTCGCCCGCAAGGTCGCCGACCAGGTCGTCTTCATGGACGAAGGCAAGGTCGTCGAGGCCGGCACCCCACAGCAGATCTTCGACAACCCCGGCAGCGACCGCCTGCGCCGCTTCCTCTCGGAGGTCCTCTGATGGCGGCCCCGATCCGCACCGCAGTCCTCGGCTACGGAGTCTCCGGGCGGGTGTTCCACACCCCGTTGCTGGCCGCGGACCCCGACTACGAGCTGACGGCGGTCGTCACCGGCAATCCCGAACGAGCTGCCCGCGCCGCCGAGCGGCATCCCGGAGCCCGGATCGTCCCCAGCGACGACGATCTGTTCACCCTGCTCGATACCGGGGAACTCGAACTGGACCTTGTGATCCTGGGCACCCCACCGGGCACCCATTTCGATCAAGCAGTCGCCGCGATCAACCGCGGGCTGCACGTGGTGGTGGACAAACCGTTCGTCCCCACCGCCATCCAGGGCGAGGAGCTGGTACGCCGGGCGCAGGAGGCCGGGGTTGTGACTGTCGACGGTGAATGGCGGTGTTCTGACAGAGGTATTTGGCGGCCGTGGTGCGGCTGTGGGCTCAGAGGTAGCTGCAGATTTGGGCGGGATCGCACTGGGTGGGGTCGCCTTGGGAGGCGGCCTGGTAGTGCTCGGCCGCGGAGGCCCGCAGGGCGGTGAGCTCAGCGATGTGCTGGTCGAGGTCGGTGAGTTGCTGGGCGAGCTGTGCGGCTACGTGGGCGCAGGGGGCCTGCCCGGCGTCGCGGATCTGCAGGATGTTCCGGATCTCGGCCAGACTGAGTCCGGCGGCCTTGCTGCGGCGGATGAACTGCAGGCGGGCGAGGGCCTCGGGTGGGTAGTCGCGGTACCCGTTGGGGCCGCGGTGCACCGGGGGCAGCAGACCGTGCTGTTCGTAGAACCGCAGGGCTTTGGTGGTCATGCCGGCGGCTGCGGCCGCTTCACCGATCCGCACGGTGCGCACCTCGATCCTGGACTGTCGTGTGGCCTTCCACGGTAGAGGAAGGCTCCGGGGGCAGGGCCCTGCCTGCCCCTGGAGGGGCAGGTGGTCATCAGGGTTCGGTGCGGGCGCGGTCGGTCTCGACGGCCTGCCAGGTCTTGCGCGCGGCGATGAGCACCGGGTCCCACACCGGGGAGAAGGGCGGGGCGTAGGAGAGGTCGATGTTGAGCAGCTCTTCCACCGGGGTCTCGTGCCACAGCGCCACGGAGAGCACGTCGATGCGCTTGGCCGCGCCTTCTTCCCCGACGATCTGGGCGCCGAGCAGCCGTCCGGTGCCGCGTTCGGCGATGAGTTTGGTGCGGATGGGTTTGGCCCCGGGGTAGTAGCCGGCCCGGGTGGTGGAGTCGACCACGGCGGTGACGGGGTCGAAGCCGGCCGCCTGCGCCTCGAGCTCTCCGAGGCCGGTGCGTCCGACTTCGATGTCGCAGATCTTGGTCACGGCGGTGCCGAGCACCCCGGGGAAGGTGGCGTAGCCGCCGCCGAGGTTGATCCCGGCGGTGCGGCCCTCCTTGTTCGCGTGGGTACCCAGCGGCAGGGACACGTGGCGGCGGGAGACGCGGTGGAACTTCTCCACGCAGTCCCCGCCGGCCCACACCCCCTCGATGCCGGTGCGCAGCCGGCGGTCCACGGCGATCGCCCCCGTCTCGCCCAGGGGGATCCCGGCGTCGGCGGCCAGGGTGGTGTTCGGGGTCACCCCCAGGCCGAGGATCACCAGATCGGTGGGGATGGTGGCCTGATCGGTGACCACGGCGGTGACCTTCCCGGCGTGGGTCTCGAAGCCGGTGACGGTCTCCTCCATCCGCACCTCCATCCCGTACCCTTCCATCGCGGTGGCGATGAGCGCGCCCATGTCCGGGTCCAGGCCCGGCAGCGGGGCCGGGGGGCGTCCGATCACGGTGATGTCCACGCCCCAGGCGGACAGGGCCTCGGCCAGTTCCAGGCCGATGTAGCCGGCCCCGACGACCACCGCCCGGCCCGGGCGCTCCCGCTCCAGGACCGTGCGCAGGGCGATACCGTCGTCGAGGGTCTGCACCCCGTGGATACCGGCCGCATCGATCCCGGGCAGTGGCGGGCGGGCCGGGGTGGCCCCGGTGGCGACCATGAGTTGGTCGAAGCCCTCCCAGGCCTCCCGGCCGGCGGTCAGGTCGCGCACGAGCACGGCGCGGCGGTGCAGGTCGATCTCCAGGACCTCGTGACCGGTGCGGGCGTCGATGGCGTGGTGGTCGCGGAACTGTTGCGGGGTACGGGCTATCAGCTCCGTGGTGTCGGCGACGTCCTTGCCGATGAAGTACGGGATCCCGCAGGCCGAATACGAGGTGTAGTGGCCCCGCTCGAAGGCCACGATCTCCAACTGGTCCTGGGGCAGCTGGCGGCGGGCGGCGGAGGCCGCGCTCATCCCCGCGGCGTCCCCACCGATGACGATCAACCTCTGGGCCATGACTTCCCCTTCCGTTACAGTGCCTGCTGAGTCGTCAGCTCCCGGCTGTGCTCGATGCTCGAGGCCGACCGATCCTCACGCGGCGCAGCAGGAGAGTTTGGAGACGTCGGTGCGGAAGGACTGGGCGGCGATCTTCAGGCCTTCGGCCATCGTCAGGTACGGGCACCACAGGGTGGCGACCTGGTCCACCGTCATGCCCGCGGACAAGATGTAGACCCCGGCCGCGGCAAGCTCCCCGGCGTCCTTGGCCACCGCGGTGATGCCCACGATCCGCCCGGTCTCGGCCTCGGCGACGATCTTCACGAACCCCCGGGTGTCACGGTTGACCAGCGCCCTGGGCACGTACTCCAGGGGCAGCACCCGGCACTCACACCGGAGGCCGGCTTCCCGGGCCTGCTGGTCAGTCATGCCCACCGCCGCGATGGCCGGGGAGGTGAAAGTGACCCGCGGCAGGTGGGTGTAGTCGATCTGCTGGCCGGTGTGGTGGAAGGCGTTCTCCACCGCGGTGACCCCGTGGGCCGAGGCCACGTAGACGTACTGGGGGTGCCCGGTCACGTCCCCGGCCGCCCACACCTTCGGATTCGAGGTCGCCATCCGGGCGTCGACGAGGATCTCCCCGCGGGCCCCGGTGTCCACCCCGACCGAGCCGAGGCCCAGGTTCTCGGTGACCGGACGGCGCCCGACCGCGACCATGAGCCGGCCCGCCCGCAGGGTGTCCTGCCCGCCCGGGCCCGTGACGGTGGCCACCACCTCCCCGGTGTCCCGGTCGGGCGTCACGGAGGAGACGGTGGCCCGGGGGATCACCCGGATGCCCTCCTCGGCGAACACGCCCCTCAGGGTCCGGGAGACCTCGGGTTCCTCATGGGAGGCCAGCCGGGACCGCACGACCATGGTCACCGCAGTGCCCAGGCGGGCGAAGAGCTGAGCCTGCTCCAGGCCCACGTACCCGCCGCCGATGATCAGCAGCGACTCCGGCACCTCGTCGAGTTCCATGGCCGTGGTCGACGTCAGATACTCCACCTGATCCAAGCCCTCGATCTCCGGGACGATCGGGGTGGAGCCGGTGGCCACCAGGTAGTGGGCCGCCCGCACCCGGCGGCGGGAACCGTCGGCTCCGGTGACCTCCAGTACCGGATCCTCGGCCGTGCCGGTGAACACCGCTTCACCGGTGGCCAGTTCCCAGCCGTAATCGGCGATCAGATCCAGGTACTTGTCCGAACGCATCCCTTCCACCAGCGCGTCCTTGCCAGCGATCAGCCCGGGCATGTCCACCCCGGCGGCCGACGTGCTCAGACCAGGAAACCGTCCTGTGGCGTCCAGCGCCACGTGGCGGGCCTCGGCGGCGGCCAGCAACGCCTTCGACGGCACGCACCCGGTGTTCACGCAGGTGCCCCCGACCGTGGCACGCTCTACCATCACCACTGATTTGCCGAGATTGGTGGCCCGGATCGCGGCGGCAAAAGCACCACCGCCGGAACCGATGATCGCCAGGTCCACCTCGTGCGTTCCCGTCTCAGGCATGACCGGCCTCCGTAAGTCCGTGATGAAGGCCCCGACGGGCCGTCTGTGTGCGGTGCTGTGCTGTGCTGTGCCCAGCCTGCACCTTCCCCTGAAGAGGAAGGTCAAGACGTCACCGCGGCAATGTCATGTGCACGACCGTATGTGCCCCAGACCCGGGGGCCCTTTCGAGGAGTCGCTGCCAGAGGCGATTGCCTGGCCGGTGGATCTCAGGAACTGGTGGCCGGCCCGTGTGCTCAGTGACCGATCAGGAGTGACTCGCGGGCGGCTTCGACCACTTCGGGGGTGACGGTGGCCAACTGGTTGATCGTGAGGATGCGTTTGATCTGGGTGAGGAGGCGGTCGACGAGACGGAAGTTGCCGCCGGTGATCCGGGCGACGGTGGCGATCGCGACCGCCTGGGTGAACTCGTCATCGGTGGCGAGTCCGTCGGTGTGCCAGCGGCGGTTCAGGACGGCGGTGAGCTCTTCGGGGGTGAGTTGGCGGTATTCGTGGGCGAAGCCCACACGGCTGTAGAGCTGGGGGTAACGGGCCAGGCGCTTGTCGATGCCGGGCATTCCGATGAGGATCACCCCGATGGTGTGGCGGTCGTAGTAGTCGCGGACCTGTTCCAGGCCGGTGGTCTTGAGCCGGTCGGCCTCGTCGATGATGAGCAGCTCGGTGAGCCCGGAGGAGCGCGAGTCGGGGTGCACGAACGGGTCGACGCGGCCGTGGTGGTGGTAGTCGATGGCGTAGGAGATCTGCTGGCAGGCCCGCGGCAGGGCTTGGTCGACCTGTCGGGGGCTGGCGGTGACGGTCGGGGTCCACAGCGCGGTGCGGGCCTGCAGGACCTGCTCAGGGATGGGGCCGGGCTCGCGGTCCTCGCCCAGGTCTCGTTGCCACTGCTCCCATTGCGAGGCCCCGGCGTAGTGGCGGGCCGAGAGGGTCTTGCCGACCCCAGGTGGGCCCCAGCACAGGCCGATGTAGCGGTGGGCGCGGACGGTGTCGGCGAACTCGGTGAAACGGCGGTGCTCCCGGGTGGGCAGGAACGCCGGTGAGCCCGGGGGCGGGGGTGAGGTGAGCCCGTTGACCTCTCCGAACGTGCCGGAGAGGAAGCGCCGGCCGTCGTCGTTCTTGCCCAGCAGGCTCCGTGTGGAGTCGGGATCAGTCGGTGGCATAGGTCCGCAGCCGGTGTCGGGGCGCCGGCTCCGCTGGCGGGTCTGCGGCCGGGCCCGGAACCGGGGCGGGTGGTGGTGCCCAGCGGTCGTCGGCGGGCAGGGCGTCGGCGAGGCTGCGCCGGGCGCGCAGCTGCTGCTTGAGCGCGGCGCGGCGTGCGCTCCGGGCCTGCTGCAGTTGCTGGAGGGTGATGGTCTCGGCGGCCAGTTCGGGGGCGATCGCCCGGCACAGGTAGGTGTCCTGGTGGTAGACGCGCACCTCGCCGGCGTCGCGGGGGTCGTAGCGGATGGTCACGGTCTCGGAGACATAGGCGGCCAGCACTGGACAGATGTAGCGGGTGCCGTGGAAGCGGATGCCGTCGCGCTGGACGATGCGGGTGGTCGCGGCGGTGAGCAGCAGCAGGTCGAGGTCCTCGCCCCGTGCCGGGGTGCGCGGGATCCACCCGGCCCCGATCCAGCGGGCGGCCGGGGCCTGTCCGGTCTCGGAGTGCACCCGGGCGTGATAGTCCTCGATCAGGTAGCGCTGGACCACCGCGTCGAGCTGCTCCAGGCTCAGGGCGGGTGGTGAGGTGGGGGTGCCGCCGGTGCCGTGCGGGATGTGGCCGGGCAGGTGCGGGAGCACCTCGGTGGTGATCGTGCCGTAGAAGCGTTCGATCTTCCCCCGGCCCTGCGGCACCCCGACGCGGGAGTGGATGAGCCGGATGTGGGTGTCCAGGCAGACCCGGTCGAGTCGGGTGCTGGTGAAGTCGGCCCCGTGGTCGCTGTAGAGCACCTCGGGCAACCCCTGCACCGGCCACCGCGGGTCGGGTTTGGCCCGCACCGCCTGGTGCAGGGCCAGGGCGGTCTGCTCGGCATTCGGGGCGCCGGTGAAGACGGTGTAGCCGGCGACCGCGCGGGAGTAGTCATCCAGGATCACGCTCAACCACGGCCGCACCGGGCGCCCCCGGTGGTCGAGGATCGCCACGTCGAGCAGGGTGTGGTCGGCCTGCCACTGCTCATTGGGCCTCACCGTCGTCCGGCGGTGCACCAGTTCGTACCGGTCCCGGTAGGCGGTGTCTCCTTCCAGGGCCAGGGTGCGCAGCCCGGGGTCGATGGCGGCGATCACGCTGCGCACGCTCGAATAGCTCGGGGGCGCCCAGCCGCGCTCCGGGGCCAGATCGCACACCCGGCGGTGGATGAAGGCGGTCGTCGGCGCCGGCCGGCGCAGCGCCAGGGCCTCGATCACCGCGATCAGCTCCGCAGGCAACCGGCGGTGGCCGCGGTCGCTGCGGGCCTGGCGGTGCAGCCCGGCCGCCGAGGAGTCCGCCCGATACTCGGCGGCCCAGCGCTGCAGGGTGCGGACCGAGACCTGGGCGTGGGCGGCGAGCCGGGTCAGCGGCACCCCGTCGTCGAGGTGCTGGCGCAACAGTGCCGCTTTCTCCTGCGGACTCAGCTGCACCACCACCATCACCCCACGAGGGTCAGTAGTTGAGCCCCCGATAGTGGTGTAGCGCGGTGGCCCTGCTCGTCGTCCCGGACGAGAGCGCGGCCACCGTGAGATCTTTCGAGTTCACCTCTCACAGCACCCTCGAAAGGACATCATCACGATGACCGCTCCTCATATTGTCGACAGTGAGGATGGAGTCCGGTACCCCGGGCGGGGGTCTGACTCGATTGTCGACGGGCGTCATTGACTGCGACTGCCTTTGCATGGGATTTGTCGGCCTCGTTGCCCGGGGTGCCGCGCACGTGACCGGACGAGCGGTGTGACCTCATAGGAGCTTGTGCAGCAGCCCCATCACTGTCATGTCCACCTCGGGTGCCGGTCGTGTGCCGTCCCCTGTAATCGGACTTGAAAGGCGGCACGGAATCATGATGACTGAGAACTCTCCGGTCCTGGAGGTCTTCGGCGGAGTCGACACCCACTCGCTCACCCACCACGCCGCGGTGGTGGACACGCTTGGCCGTGAACTCGACGACCAGGAGTTTCCCGCGACGCCGGCCGGTTACGAGGCATTGCAGGCATGGCTGGTCGGTTTTGGCCAGCTCGTGAGAGTCGGCGTTGAAGGGACCGGTTCCTACGGTGCGGGATTGATGCGAGTACTGACCGGCACCGGGATCGTCGTGGTCGAGGTCGACCGTCCTGACCGCACTGCGCGCCGCTCGCTGGGCAAGTCTGATCCGCTGGATGCCTATGCGGCGGCCCGGGCAGCGGCGTCTGGACGTGCCACGGGAACTCCGAAGTCGCGCGATGGCATCGTGGAGTCGATCCGGTGCCTGCGCTTGGCGCAACGCTCGGCGATCAAGGCGCGGACCCAGTGCATCAACCAAATCCGCGCGCTGCTGGTCAACGGGCCCGCCGATCTTCGTGAGCACCTCGCGCAGTTGCCCACGGCGAAGATGATCAAGTCCCTGACCCGTCTGCGACCCACCACCGACCTGACCGACCCTCACGTGGCCTGCAAGCTGGCGTTGCGGTCCTTAGCGCGCCGCTACGCCAGCCTGGATGAGGAGATCAAACAGCTGCACCGTGGGCTTTGCGACCTCACCCGGCAGGTGGCCCCGCAGTTGCTCGAACGTCCGGGCATCGGCGTTCAGGTCACGGCTCAGCTGTTGATCACCGCTGGCGATAACCCCGGCCGGTTGGGCTCCGAAGCGTCCTTCGCCCATCTGGCCGGAGTTGCCCCCGTTCCCGCATCCTCCGGGAAGCGACAGCACCGCCATCGGCTCAACCGCGGCGGGGACCGCTCCGCGAACAACGCGCTCTACACCGTTGCGCTGGTCCGGATGCGCTACCACGAGCCAACCCGGGCCTACGTTGAGCGACGCACCGCCGAAGGCCTCTCGAAGAAGGACATCATCCGCTGCCTCAAACGCGCGATCGCCCGAGAGGTTTACCGTCTGCTCACCAGGCCAACAGTCCCGCTGGTACGCACGGTGACCGCACCACCCGCAGCTGCTTGACTTCTATAGGAGCATCCCTGCCGGCCTGCTCGGCGAAGCCCTGACCGAAGCCTCCCCGGACTTGATGCGGACCCTGCTGCAGACAGTGATCAACGCGCTGCTCTCCGCCGACGCGGACGCGGTGGTCGGCGCCGAGTGGGGCAGACCCGCTCCCGAGCGGGTGACCCAGCGCAACGGGTACCGGCACCGCGACCTCGACACCCGGATGGGTACGATCGACGTGGCCGTCCCGAAGCTGCGCGCTGGCACCTACTTCCCGGAATGGCTGCTCGAGCGCCGCAAGCGGGCCGAATCCGCCCTGATCACCGTGGTCGCCGACTGCTACCTCGCCGGGGTCTCGACCCGCCGGATGGACAAGCTGGTGAAGACCCTGGGCATCAACTCCCTGTCGAAGTCCCAGGTCTCCCGGATGGCCACCGACCTCGACGAGCACGTGGAGTCCTTCCGCCACCGGCCCCTGGGCGAGGCCGGGCCGTTCACCTTCGTGGCCGCCGACGCACTGACCATGAAGGTCCGCGAGGGCGGGCGGGTGGTCAACGCGGTCGTGCTGCTGGCCACCGGGGTCAACGGCGACGGCCACCGGGAGGTCCTCGGGATGCGGGTGGCCACGGCCGAGACCGGGGCGGCCTGGAACGAGTTCTTCGCCGACCTCGTCGCCCGGGGACTGGGCGGGGTCCGGCTGGTCACCTCTGATGCCCATGCCGGGCTCAAGGACGCGATCGCCGCGAACCTGCCCGGTGCCGCCTGGCAACGGTGCCGCACCCACTACGCGGCCAATCTCATGTCGATCTGCCCGAAGAGCATGTGGCCGGCCGTCAAAGCCATGCTGCACAGCGTCTACGACCAGCCCGACGCCACCGCCGTGAACGCCCAGTTCGACCGCCTCATCGACTACGTCACCGAGAAGCTCCCGGCGGTGGCCGAGCACCTGGCCAATGCCCGGGAGGACATCCTCGCCTTCACGAGCTTCCCCAAGGACGTCTGGGCGCAGATCTGGTCCAACAACCCTGCCGAGAGGTTGAACAAGGAGATCCGGCGCCGCACCGACGCGGTCGGGATCTTCCCCAACCGCGCAGCCATCGTCCGCCTCGTCGGCGCGGTGCTGGCCGAGCAGACCGACGAATGGGCCGAGGGCCGCCGCTACCTCGGCCTGGAGGTCCTCACCCGCTGCCGGCTCACCACCGTCGCCGACACCGGAAGCGAGGTGAGCCCCGACCCCCTGACCGCCCTCACCGCCTGATCCCCGCACGAAGGATCGCTACACCACTCCCGGGGGCTTGACCGGGTCAGTCCACCGGACCGCGGTCGGGCTCTGGTTCGGCGGCGGTGACCGGCCCGGCCGTCACCGGCTCCGGGGGCCGGGGCGGGAGGTGGCGGTAGAGACTGGTGCGGGTGATCCCGGTCTTGGCCACGATCTCCGCCATCGTGTGCCCGGACTCGCGCAAGTGTGCCGCGTAGGCCAGCTTGTCCGGGTCCACCACCGTAGGCCGCCCGATCCGCCGGCCCTTCGCCGCGGCCACCGACCGGGCGTGGGCGGCCCGCTCCAGGGTGTAGGTGCGTTCCATCTGCCCGAACAACGCCAGCAGCACCACCGCCAGCTGCGCCATCGGATCGTTCGGGTTGGTCGAATCCACCTTGATCGGGTCCGCGAGGTTCCGCACCCCCACACCCCGCTCGGCGAGGTCGTGGATCAGGTTGAGGGTGTCGCGCACGGTGCGTCCGAGCCGGTCCAGGGTGTGCACCACGATCACATCGCCCTCCCGGGCGTAGGCCAGCGCCGCGGTCAGACCGGGGCGTTCCGTGGTGGCCCCGGACTTCTTGTCCACATAGATCCGCTCCGGGGCGATCCCGACCTGCCGGAGGGCATCGATCTGCCGGTCGAGGTCCTGTTTGGCCGTCGAGACCCGCGCATAGCCCAATTCCATGCGCCCAGCGTACCGGAAGTCGGTTCCGTACGACCTAAATGGTTCAGTATTTTTGGCCCAAGTTCTGGTACAGGAATCGCCGATCATGCACATCGGGCATGAATCTCCACGCGGGCCGTCCCACTACCTAGGAAGTGGGACGGTTACCCGCGGCCGGTCAATCCGTTGATTACCTCGAGCTCGGCCGGTCCGACGACTCCGATCGAGAGGCAAGACCTCGATGCCGCCATTTAGCTCTGTCAGAACACCGCCACTTGTCGCTGCGGTTCACAGCCTCGGACGGACAGATTTCGCCGGTCGGTATTTTTGTAGCGGAATCCTTCGTTTTCGGGTCAAGGGGACGATTCAGTCGATACTGTACAGTCCAGTACATGCTGACTATTACTACTCGACTGGATGTGATGAACCGGTTGGGTCGGGCGATGGCCGATCCAACCCGGTCACGGATCCTGATGACCCTGCTGGAGGGCCCGGCCTACCCTGGGCAGCTGGCCCGGGACCTGAAGCTGACGCGTTCGAACGTGTCGAACCATCTGACGTGCCTGCGCGACTGCGGGATCGCGGTCGCCGTGCCCGAGGGCCGTCAGACCCGGTATGAGATCGCCGATCCGCATCTGACGCGGGCGCTGACCAACCTGGTCGCGATCACCCTCGCGGTGGATGAGAACGCCCCGTGCCTGGACCCGGCCTGCTCGGTGCCCGGATGCTGCACCGTGGAGGAGGAGGCATGATCCTGTCCTCGATCCTGCAAGCGATCGGCCTGTTCATCGCCACCAATATCGACGACATCATCGTGCTCTCACTGTTCTTCGCCCGCGGGGCGGGACAACGCGGCACAACGACCCGGATCATCCTCGGCCAGTACCTGGGGTTCGCCGGCATCCTCGGCGCGGCCGTGCTCGTGTCCCTGGGCGCAGGAGCGTTCCTACCCCCGGAGGTCATCCCCTACTTCGGGCTCGTTCCCCTGGCCCTGGGGTTGTGGGCGGCCTGGCAGGCCTGGCGCGGGGACGACGATGATGACGACGAGGCCAAGATCGAAGGCAAGAACGTTGCCGTGTGGACTGTCGCCGGGGTGACCTTCGCCAACGGCGGGGACAACATCGGCGTCTACGTCCCAGTCTTCCTCAGCGTCGGCCCGGCCGCGGTGGTGGCCTACTGCATCGTGTTCCTGCTACTGGTCGCGGTCCTGGTGGGTCTGGCCAAGTTCGTCGCCACCCGCCGGCCGATCGCCGAAGTCCTGGAACGCTGGGAACACGTCCTGTTCCCGATCGTGCTGATCGGTCTGGGCATCGTCATCCTGGTCAGCGGCGGAGCCTTCGGGCTCTAACCCATCCGAGGTGGGCACTCCACCCGGAGCCCTTGCTCCAGGTGGAGTGCCCACCGCCATTTGAAAGCGACAGAACACCGCCATATAGAGGCGAAAGCCACACCGGGGTGGTCCTCACCGTGTTCCAGAACCGTCGCTGGGACGCTGACTTCCTCACCCTGCGCAAGCTGGTCGAGACAGGCGCCCTCGGCCGGGTCCGCACCTTCGAGTCTCGCTTCGAGTGGTGGATGCCGGATGGCTTCGGCTCCTGGAAGGACGAGGCCCCACTTTCGGAGGCCGGCGGTATCCTCCACGACCTCGGCGCTCACCTTGTCGACCAGGCGCTGCAGCTCTTCGGCCCGGTGCGCGACGTCCACGCCGAGCTCGCCCGCCACACCCATCCCGAGGCATCCGACGCCGAGCAGGACGCCTTCGTGTCGCTGCTCCACGAGAACGGGGTCCGCTCCCGCCTGTGGATGAACGGTCTCGCCGCACAGGTCGGCCCCCGCTTCCACGTGCTGGGCTCGGAGGCCGCCTACACGAAGTGGGGTCTGGACGGACAGGAACCGGCCCTGGATGCCGACACCTCCCCCACCGACCCCGCCTACGGTGAGGAACCCCGGAAGGACTGGGGAGTCCTCGGTAACGACGGAGCCCTCGCTCCGGTGCCGGCCGAGCGCGGGGACTACCCCGCCTTCTACCGAGAACTCGCCGCGTGCCTACGGGATGGTGGGCCACTGCCCGTGGACCCCGCCGACTCCGTGGCGGCTCTGCGGATCATCGAACAGATTCACGGCCTGAACTGAATCAGGCCCGTCCCCGGCAACGGATCACACCCCATAGAAAGAGAGCGTGCACCTTGTCCGCAATTACTCCCAACCCTCAGCGCGTCGTCGTTCTCGGCGGCGGCATACTCGGCGTCTCCACCGCCGTCCACCTCCTCCGAGAGGGCGTCACTGTCACCCTCGTGAGCGAGTCCGAGCTCGCCAGCGGAGCCACCGGCCGCTCCCTGTCCTGGCTCAACTCCGCCGGCGCCCGCACCGATCCCTACCACCGGCTGCGCACCCTGGGGATCGACCGCTACCGAACCCTCTTCGCCCAAAACCCCGACCAGGACTGGCTGCGCTTCGACGGCGGGCTCTTCTGGGACTCCCCCGGACAGGCCACCGCCACCGAGGAACGGCACCAGCACGAGAAATCCCACGGCTACGACTCGCTGCTGCTCAAGCCCGAACAGATCGCTGAGGTCACCCCCAACATTGAGGCAACAGCGGTCGAGGACGTCGCGGTCTTCAACCCCGGAGAGGGCTGGGTCAGCCTGCCCCACCTGGTCGATCACCTCATGGAAGAATTCGATGCCCGAGGCGGTGAGTTGCTCACCGGGGCCGGCAGGTCCTCCCTCGAAGTGGTCGACGGGCGTGCCACCGGCGTGCGCACCGCCGACGGCACACTCCACACAGCCGATGCCGTGGTGGTCGCCTGCGGGGCCGCCACCCCCTCCGTAGTCGCCGAGCACGGGGTAAAGATCGACAACGGATCCCCCGTGTCCATGCTGGTGGTCACCGAACCCGTGGAGCATGGCGTGCAGGCGGTGCTGAACACCCCGCGCGCAGCCCTGCGTCCCAACCCCGGCAATACCCTTGCCGCGGACCACGACTGGTATGAGGCGAGCATCGTCGAACACGAGGATGGTTCGTTCACGATCCCCGATGAGGTCGTCCAGGAGCTGCTCGACGAGGCCTCCGCCCTGGTCGCCGGCACCCCGCACCTCACCGCGAACAACTGGAAGATCGGTTACAAGCCCATCCCCGGAGATGGCGAGCCAGTGTTCGGAGAACTCGAGCGAATTCCGGGATGCTTCGTGGCCTTCACCCATTCCGGAGCCACCCTCGGGCTGATCGGCGGGGAACTGCTCGCCGGTGAAGTGGCAACAGGAGAGAAGCACCCGCTGCTGGAGACCTTCCGACCCGAACGCTTCGAGCGGTAACACCGAAGCAGGACATCACGACGCTGGTCGAACCAGCTCTTTGGACCCATCACAGCTCCCAGCTCGCCCGCCCGAAGAATAGGGCTAGCTACTGCACCGACTGCAAGGGCTAAAGCCCCTCAGACAATTGGCGGCAGGAACAGGGCAGGCCCCGGCGCATGATGCGCCGGGGCCTGCCCTGTTCCTATCCATCTACCAGAAGAGGCAGCCGGCTGGAGTGCTGGCGCAGTAGCGGATCAAAGGATAGATTCGAGCGACTGCTGACAGCCCCGCTGTCGGCGCCGGCGAGCATATTTTGGGCCAGCCGACGATGCCCGCGCAGGAACCCTTAGTGCTCCACCGGACAAGCGGCGGGTGGGTCCTCGTCGGTGAACGTGAACATGACGGTCATCACCGGCCCCAAGGGGTCCTCGGGGTCCGTGGGCACCAGGGCCGCCCGCAGCCGGGCCGGCAGGTCGAGGATCGGTTCCTCCCACGGGATGAACCCTTCCCGGGTGCCATGGACGTAGGTGCCGACACGGATCTTGCCCTGTCCATGAAGCCCCACGATGTAGTCGATGGCGTTTTCCTCGGTGGCGGGCAGGCCGTAGGTGGTGGCATCGTCGATCACGTTGGCGACCATCACCCAGTCGATCTCGTTGCGCTCCCGCAGCAGACGCTCAAGCCCTGCATAGTCCGGGCTGCCCATCGCGCTTCCTTTCTCCAGCGTGCCCGTGGTCCCTGTCCCTGAGGTCGCGGGGCCAGGCCTGTCGCCCCACCGCGACGACACGACGCCAGCGGTCGCCGGTACGATCACCGGGCTCCCAAGCGCTGTCAGAGGCTCACGGGATCCGGACCTCGCAGGTCTGACCGGTTGGTGTCCCGTCCAGGGTGAACTGGAGTCGAAGGATCCCGGCCGCTTCCGGGTGCTGGGGCACAAACTCCCAGGTCGCCTCCCATTCGGTGCCGTCCCCGGCCGCCTGCCCAGCGATCAGTCGGTACTCGGTGCCGGCCTCATCCGTAAGCACCACCCCGACCCGGTCCAGAACGGAGAACCCCGGCATGAGCGGCACCGGCTCCTTCCCCCGCCTTCCGCCATCCTCCCGCTGGGCCCAGGCCAGGCGGGCGGCCTGGAACTGCCCATCCCGGCGCATGGTCTCGGCGCCGCGCACCGCGGCGAGACTGATCCGCACACCGTGGACATCCGGTGGCTCCTGCGCGTGGGCAGACAGCTCGGCGGCGAGATCGATGCCAGCGAAACGCACATCGATCCCGTCGCTGGTGGCGATCACCAGATCGGCAGGAGCAGACACGATGGATCCCATGCCACCACCGTAGAGACATCAACAGGTCTCAGGCTCTCACGCCACGCGCCCTCGCTCTGCACGGGTCAGCCGAATTTGAGAATCACCGCAAGCGACCACCGGACACTGCCCCGCACCCGGGCACGAACCCCAATCGCAACTTTGTTCTCGTGAGCCACTGGCCGGTAAGTCCGCCATATGTAAAGCAACGAGTGAGAGCTCGCCTGCGTCCGTGCCGTCGCCGGTCCGATCAGGAGTTGTCCGGACGGTCCTGAGGCACCGATCGCATCCCGGATACAGGGTGCAGCTCGCCTGAAGGAATCCCGGGCACGGAACCGCCAACATAGTGACAAGCATGCTTTCTATCAGTAAGCTTCATACTTACGCTGGCCGCAGTGGTCGGCGTACGGGGTGATCGCACAGTCGGGTACGACGGTGCCGGCACCCCGGGAGCCTGCCGTTACTCCGCGGTGAGGTCCTCGCCTCCGCGCCGCCAGCCATGACGGCGCGGAGGCGTTCCCCGGCACGTATCAACCGTGTGAGGGCAACTTCAAAGACCGTCTCCTAGATCGGCCGCGGCTGTGAGGAGCTGCGCGGATCACCCCTCGCCACACGAAGGTTCCGTTCTCGGTGAAGCCATTGATCAGTAGGCTGATTATCAGTACGCTAAAGGACAGCAGTCGAATGCACCTGTCCGCCCCCTCGGCGGGCACCGTCTGCGCCGGGCTTCCGCCCGTGAGTTCGTGCCACGCGAATTACCCAAAGGAGATTTCATGGCCACCTACGACGTCAACGCCCTTCTCTCCGCCACCGCCTACGGGTCGGACGGCGACAAGATCGGCAAGGTCGAGCAGGTCTTCCTGGACGACAACACCGAAGAGGTCACCTTCGTGACCGTCAACACCGGTCTGTTCGGCACCAAGGAGAGCTTCGTCCCCGCCGACGGCGCCCAGCAGGACGGCGACCGCCTCGTCCTTCCCTACACCAAGGACGTCGTCAAGGACGCCCCGAACGTGGACGCGGACCAGCACCTCTCCCCGGCCGAGGAGGAGGAGATCTACCGCTACTACAAGATGAACTACTCCGGCACCGGCGGCCGCGACGACCGACACGCCACGGAAACCGATCGTAACGCCGCTCCGGCGGCCGGAACCGCCGGGTACACCCGCAATGACCAGTACACCGACGAGACCGCGGACCGTCACGACACCGCCGCTCGCGCCGATCTCGACGACAACGAGGTCATCCGTCACGAGGAGCGCCTGCACGTCGGCAAGGAGCGTCAGGAGACCGGCCGCGCCCGTCTGCGCAAGTACGTCGTGACCGAGCACGAGACCGTTGACGTCCCCGTCCAGCGCGAGGAGGTCCGGGTCGAGCGCATTCCCCTCGACGGCACCGAGGTCACCGGCGGCACCATCGGTGAGGACACCGTGGAGGTCACCCTCCACGAGGAGCGTGCCGTGGTGGCCAAGGAGACCGTGGGCGTCGAGAAGATCGAGCTCGAAAAGGACACCGTCCGCGACACCGAGCGCGTCGACGCCGAGGTCCGCAAGGAGCAGGTCGAGATCGAGACCGACACCGATCGTCGCGACCGCATCTGATCGCACCCGATCGACTCCGGGGCCCCCGTCACCGTGCCGGTGATGGGGGCCCCGTCGTCGTACCGGGTACAGCTAGCAGCGGCACCTCGATCGGGGCCCTGTCTGGCAGAATCTGGTCGGCCGCACAGACGCCGTCTGACGTTGAGCGCGGGCGCTCAGGACGTGCTCTGCGGACGGTCGTTCAGCAGCCCGGGAACGACTGTGGAGGTCCGCAACCACCCGGCCAAGTCACGATCAATGATCCCGGCAAGCTTGAGACAGGCCTGATGGGCGTCCTGCACCTCGAGCCTGATGCGCTGACCAGGCAGTGGGAAACCGTTGACGAACGGCTCGTGGTGAGCCGCCCGGTTACGGGCAGCATGGACCACGGTGACTTTCTCCAACGTCCACGAGCGGGTGAACTGGGCTCCCTCGGCCCGGGCCATGAGCCGGCCCCCGGGAAAGGCCCGGTGCAGGCAGTGCACCCACAACGCTTCGTGGTCGGCGCGGAACCGCTGCGGGGCCCGGCCCACATACCCGCCGGGCTCGAGGAGGCCCTTCCAGAAACCGAGCATCAGCCGGGCCACCAGATGGCCCGGTGTTTGACTCCCCGATGGCAGGGCCGCCCACGCCTGGGCAAGGCTCTGCCGCGTCGGCCCGTCAAAGCCCACGTCGACCTCGAACCATCGGGGGCCGTAGGCGGCCGTGAGCTGATCGTTGAGCGCGTTGCGCAAAGCGACTTCTACGATGGCGACATCAGCCAACAGGGCCGCAGCAACATCACGATCCCAGATGTAGAGCTGCGTGGCGAGACCGACTTCATGGCCGGCGGCGTGCAGATAGCTGCCCATCCGCAACGGGGTGATCGCCCGTTGCAGAGCACGTTGATGCGCCCCGTTGCTCCACCCCGGTGCTGCCATAGATGTCCGGTCCTGTCTTCGCTACACTAGGTTGCGTAGTCCCCGGATCCGCCTCTCTGGACATGAGCCATGATGCGGCCGGGGTATTTTTCTGCCCTCACCCTACTGGCCCCGTGACCGCACCGAGAGCGGGGTAGAGACAGGCCGGTGGCGATCGAGCCGGGCATCGTGAAGAAGCGGCAGCGTGGCAGACATGGTACTCTCGCTGTCCACCCACGGGCTCGCACACGGTGACACCAGTGCGCGCCTGGCCGAGGTCTAGGGTACGGAGGTGTCGAAGACGACGATCTCCACGATCACGAACATGGTCCTCAGGTGCATGACCGAGTGACAGAACCGCGCCCTGGACCCGGCGCTCCTCGTGGATTGCATCCACCTCAAGGTGCGCGACAGACAAGTCGCGAACCGGCCGATCTTTATCGCCCTGGCCGCGACCGTGGACGGCAACCGCGACATCCTGGAGCTGTGGGGCGGCGCCGGCGGAAAGGGCGCAAAGTACTGGCTTGCAGGTCCTGACCGAAATCAAGAGCCGCGGGGTCGAGGACGTGCTCATGCTCGCCTGCGACGGCCTCAAGGGTCTGCCCGATTCCGTGGCCAGCGTGTGGCCGACCACGATCGTGCGAACATGCGCGATCCACCTGGTGGTGGCGAGTTTCCGCTACCCCCGCACGGCAGGACTGGGACGCGATCTCTCAGGCCGCGACCGTGGACGAGACCACAGAGGGGACTGCAAGAAGAACGGTGGGGCGGGCCGGATCCAAAGAAGACGTCTGTGTCAGTGTCTACGGCTGAGATGACAGGCACGATGATCCCTCCGGTCACAGGATCACGCACCAAAGATTTCGTCCTTCCGCGCAACACCGAAGCCCACCGCCACCTCAACTTGGGCGAGATGGCCCTCCAACAGGTGGCCAGGGTGCCAGGGCCGGACCAGCATCCACGTCGAGGCCTGGACCCCGGATATCTGAAGGCACCGGTGGGGTCGGTGCGATAGGAAGTGTGCTGGCGTTCTCGGTGGTGCCTGACATATCCTGGTCTCCGGTCAAGCAGCGGGCCACGACCCCTTTTCGCGTATCGAAAGCTGCTGCCATGGACCACAAGATTTCTGTGACCGTCCACGTCGATCTCGACGGACGCAACGTCCGGATCGTTGTCACCGGATGTCTCACCGAGTTCAGTCAGCGGGCCCTGCACCCGCTGATCCGCCGGGCCCGCACCCTGACCCCCACCGTTGAGGTCACGGTCGATCTCACCCGAGTACGCCATCTGGAGCCCCTCGGTCTGGACCTGCTGCGCCAGGCCGTGGATCAGGACGGGGCCGGGGGAACACGGTCACCGGTGCACTTGGTAGTGGCCCAGCCCAGCCGTTCCCGACCGGTGCCCCCGCTGGGCGCACGCCCCGCCGCGCGCCCGGGCACCGGTGCTGGTGGGAGGATCGCGGCATGAGCATGTCCACCCACGTGCTCATCGACGACCCGGCTGCCGCAGTTCCTCTGAGTCCGTCGACGCCTCCGGGTCGGCCCCGTACCTGTCTGGGACCGGATGAGCCTTTCCCCGGTGCACTGGCCGAGCTGCCGCTGACCCAGGTGCAGGTGTTGCACAGCCGGATTTGCTGCCAACTCGATGAGGACTACCGCACCGATCCCTCCGGGCCGCACCCGGTGACCCTGGATCGACACCACGAGCTGGTCGAAGAGCTGGCGATCCGCACGCGTGTGGCAGCCGAGCACGGGGCGCACCGGTGAACCGGTGCGGTGTCCGAACCAGTCCCCTGCAACCAAGCCGGATCATCCGGGGTGCTCAGGGGGTCCTCGCCGGCCGCACCGGGGGGCACCTGGGGCAATCGAGACTGGCCCCGACCGTGTCCTGTGCGCCCACGGTCCCGGCGACCACCGTGCGGGCCCCGCAGCGTGGGTGTCCTGCCCGGCTCTCTCCCCCGCGAACTGGGCAGGAAGAACCACGGGCCGGGACGCTCTTGACACCCCCGGTTCCCGAGCCCGGCACGGTGGCGAGGGTGGTCGCCCAGTCGGTAGCCGCCACCCCGGGGGTGCTGCAGCTGATCCCCACCGTGCTCACCAGGGTCCTGGCCATGATGTGCGCCTGGACGGAAGCGGTCCACCGGATACGGCACCGCCGACCCGGGGGCATCGGGGCGTGCACCGGGGTGTGCGTGCACGTTCGAGGGGCACAAGTGCAGGTGGCGGTGGATCTGTCTTTGGATCCGGCTACTGTCCCGACAGATCAGAAGCTGCAGGCGGCGGTGGCCATCACGGCCGCGGTGGAGTGCTGCGTCCAGGAGACCCTCACCGGGCTGGGGTGCAGTTCCGCCGGTGTGGATATCACCGTCCACGCTCTGCACCAGTCCACCCGCCGGCAACGAAACCTTCGATCGAACCGGAAGTGAGGCCCGTGTCCCATCCCGCCGCCGTCCCACCGGCTACTGCCACCCACTTTCGGGTGCTGCGCACCGTGCCCAACTACACCGAAGCACAACAGGTCGTCGACGCTCTCTCCGACGCCCGGTTTCCCGTCGAGCATGTGCGGGTGGTCGGCACCGGCCTGCGCCTGGTCGAACAGATCACCGGGCGGATGACCTACGGCCGGGCCGCTGTGCTCGGAGCCGGAACCGGGGCGTGGCTGGGACTGTTCCTCGGACTGTTGCTGGGTATCCTCACTCTCATCGGCTGGTGGCCGGTGCTGATGTGGACCCTCGTGCTGGGGGTGATCTGGGGGCTGGTCCTAGGACTGGTCGCTCACGCCGCCACCGGTGGGCGGCGTGACTTCTCCAGTGTGCAGGGCCTGGAGGCGGATGCTTATGACGTGCTTGTCGACGCCGACCACTTCGACGCGGCGACCACCACGCTCAACAGCAAGGGCCCGAACCCGTGAGCTGCACAACAAGGAAGGTACCCGCTGTCATCACCACCCGGTGCACCCGGCCAACCGCCTGTGCCTGCTGATCCGTCCTCGACCGCCGCAGACCCCGTCGATGACCCCACCCCTCCGGAGCTGGCCTTGGGAATCGTGATCTCTCCGCAGGTGGCGGGGCTGGTGGGCCCCGAGGTCGCTGCCACGGTCTCGAGCTTGTTGCGGGACCGCCACCCGAACGTGCTGTGGCAGGTGGTAGTGATCGAAGACCGGCTGGTGGTCCCGCCGGCGGATGCCCTCGATCTGTTGGAAAGCGCCCGCGACCGGATGCTGGAGGAGAACTGGGACCTCTCCGTGGTGCTCACCGATCTGCCGCTGCGGCACGGGCGTCGACCGGTACTCACCCAGGTGAGTCCGCTGCACGGTGTGGGGCTCGTCGACGTCCCCGCCCTGGGGGCGGTGCACGTACGACAACGGTCGCGGGAGGCCGTAGTGGCCGTGGCAGGACAGCTACTGGGTTACCACCCCACACACGCCGACGCCGCGCAGAGCTTCACCACCCGGGCCCGGCAGATGGCCAACGACCTCGACGACCGCGCCGAGGACCACCTCGTGCCCTTCACCGCCCGGGTGATTACCGGCAACCTGCGATTGTTGTTGGGCATGGTCCGCGCCAACAGGCCCTGGACACTGGTGGTCCGGTTGTCCCGGACACTGGTCGGGGCCGCAGCCACAGGGGTGCTGACCCTGGTGGCCTCCGATGTGTGGCTGCTCGCCTCAGCCTACGGGCCGATACGACTGGCCCTATTGGCGGCGTTGGCGGTCGGAGCCGTCAGCGCCACCCTGATCCTGGGCGCCGGGCTGTGGGAACGGCCACGGCGACCCGGCGAACGGGAGCAGGTGGTCCTGTTCAACCTGGCCACCGCCACCACCGTGGCCATCGGCGTGGTCGTGTTCTATCTCGCCCTCTTCGCCGTGTCCTGGCTCGGTGCGCTGCTGCTGGTCGAGGCCGGGGCGCTGAGCGAGGTCCTGGCCCGGCCGGTCGGGGCGGGAGACTACGCCAAACTCAGCTGGCTCACGGCCACACTGGCCACCGTAGGCGGGGCCCTAGGCGCGGGACTGGAAGACGACGACGCGGTACGCTCCGCCGCTTACACCCACTCCGACTGAGTCACCTCCCGCAGAACGCCTCGTGGCCCGCCTGAGACGTCATCGCCCCCAGCCACCACCTTGTAACCCATTCCCGGGCCTTTGTCCATCATCGCGGTGCGGGTTGCACTCACGGTCCGAGTCAGGAAGACTAATCAGTGTACTTACTATTAGCTTGGTTCCGGCCCTGCACCCCGTCGCATCTCGCCAGAGCCGACCAGCGCTTCGTCGCGATGACACAAGGGTTGTCCTAACAGGGCCGCGTCAGGCCCCGCAGAGCGCACACCATGTGCTCACGCCACGAAAAACTCCAACCGGTAGCACCATCTGTCCAACGAGGAGCCATCATGTCCAGTACCCCCGCCAACTCCGCCTCCACGTCAGGTTCCTTCCCAACCGGCACCGAGGACACGGCCAGCCACACCTACCAGGCCCCCAAGCCGTCCTGGAAGGACACCGCCCTGGGCGATGACCGGGAAGGTAATCCCCGCAACATCTCCTGGGGGGCGGTGATCGCCGGGGTCGTCACCTTCTTGGCCTTGACCCTGTTGCTGTCGCTGATCACCGCCGCCCTGGGGTTGGGCATGGCGGATCTGACCTCGGCCAACCCTGGGGAGGGGGTGGGCATCGCCACCGGCCTGTGGTCCATCGTGACCCTGGTGTTGGCCCTGGCCGCCGGTGGTTACGTCGCCGGCGCCCTGGCCGGTCGGGCCGGGCTGATCCACGGGTTCCTCACCTGGGCCACCGCCCTGCTGGCCGCCGTGGTTCTCGCCGGCCTGCTCGTGGGCAACATCCTGGGCGCGGCCGGGAACCTGCTGGGCTCGGCCACCTCCACCGTCACCGACGCTGCAGCCCAGAACCCAGGCCAGGCCGCCTCGCTGGCCCCGGAGGTGGACCCCGCCGAGGCTGAGCAGGCCGCCGAGAACGCCCAGCAGGAGGCGGGTCAGGCCGCGGAAGAGGCCGCCCCGGAGGCCGAGCAGGCCGCTGACACCGCCGCCGCCGGTTCCCTGTGGACCTTCGCCGGGCTGCTGCTCGGGGCGATCATCGCCTCGATCACGGGCCTGCTCGGCTCCCGGTCCGTGACCCGGGACCACACCAAAGACCCCGAGCTGCGCGCCTCCCGCAGCTGATCGACTGCAGCAGGTGAGCGCTCCGGCGGTCACTTCATGAGCAAGCCCCGCCCGAGAAGTTCCTCGGGCGGGGCTTGCTCGCGGTGTGACGGTCAGGATCCGTAGTTCTCGAAGATCAAGTCATCGGTGTTCTTGTCCAGCTGCATGGCGCTGCTGTGCTGGATCAGTCGCGCCACCGTGGACGCCTCACTGTCGGGCACCACGAGCAGGTACTCCTCCACTCCCTCATCCAGGGTCAGCTCGAAGGTGTACGCACCAGGCTGGCCCTCCCCGGCGTTGCTGCGGATCACATCGACGCTGGTGACCCGACGGATGTTCTTGCCCTGTCCTGCCGGCATGTGCTTCTCCTTCTCATGACGCCACGATCGTGGCGAACTCGGATAGCTGTCGCTGCGGGGGCGACTCGCCCCGCCGGTTGACTTTGACAACCCCGCGCAGGGCAACAGGTCATCCACGACCGCTCCACTGCGCAGCACTGTGAACGCTACCCAATGGACAGCAAGCTGACTAGAGCCACTGAAGGCTGCGTTTCCCACCTGCATCCGGGGGCCCCTGTCCCCGCCCACCTGTGGGCCGGAGTAAAAATGGGCCTCGGCCAGAGCCTGTCGAACCTGCACCGGGGCTCTCACCGAACCGCCCCCAAGAACCAGTTTCCCCCGGGGTCGGTCCGGTGGGCTCAGCGATCGACCTTGAGCACGGAGCCGTTGTCGACGTTGACGTACACATCCACCGAGGTGCCCTGATCATCGTCGATGTCGACCTCCCACACGGTGGTGCCGTCCTCGGTGTCCAGCTGGGCGCTGTCCAGGGTGCCCTCCACCTCCTCCAAGGCGGTGCGCACGGCATCCTCCAAGGGCACCTGGACCTGGGCGAGGTTCTCCCGATCCTGCTGGTCCAGCTCGTCATCACTCTCCTGCGGAGTGACCTCCTGACCGTCGGCGGAGACCTCCACCTCCTGCTCACGGTCCTCCACGGCCAACTTCACCTCCCACCCGTCACCGGCGTCCTTACGATCGATCTCGAAGACCTGCCCACCAGCCACGGATTCCTCCGCGGCCACGATCGCCCCGGCCACCGCACCGGCCTCCTCCCCGACCCTGGCCGCCCCGGAGGCCGAGGGAGACGCCGAGGCGCTCTCGCCCGCGGTCGCCGCGCCGGAGGGAGACGCCGAGGCGCTCTCGCCCGCGGTGGCGCTCTCGCTGGCGGTGGACTCGGTAGTGGCCGCACTCGTGGCGGACCCGCCAGTGGTCTCCTCACCACCGCCCTGGCCTCCGCCGTCGGCGCAACCGGCCAGCAAGAGAGCGGAGAGCGCCAGGGCGCTCAGGGACAGAATGTTTTTATCAGTGTGCTTCATAACTGCTTATTGTGGTGGGGTCGGCCTACCGGCGCAAGAAGATCACCGGCTCAGAACACCCGACCGCACACATCTATCACGAAGGCCCGCATCACCGGACCTCCCGGGCACCGAAGACGGCATGGCCGGCGGCAGCAGCCGCCTCGGCGTTCCCGATCTCGACCTCGTCGGCGGGCAGCCCCCGGCCCGATGCAGCCGGTGGACGGCGCGGACCTGCTCGGGGCCGTCGAGGACTTGCGACCCAGCTGCACCACGCAGGCCCGGGCGGGCTTCGGCCCGTCCTGGACACGCCCCACGATCAGCGCCTGTTGGTACTCGACCATCACCGCGAATACATTGAGCTGAAAGCGTCCGGCCCCGAAGGGGTCGACGGTATCGCTGAGACTACGCAGGATGACTCCGAGACGAATCAGTTCGTCAATGGCGGTGACCATGTGCACCAAGGACCGGCCCAGCCGGCCCAAAAGGTAGTGCACGAAGGCTCCCTCCTCCCGGGCCTCGGCCATGAGCGCGGCCTGGCCCAGGCCCTCGGCTTGGGCGCCGCTGACCTTGTGGGCGAAGACCAGCTTCGCCGGCACTCCGGTCTCGGTGAGTGCGCGCAGTTGCACATCAAGGTTCCAGGAGGTGGCGGGCACCCAGGCGTGGCAGCCGCCCGACGAGGCGGGCCGGACCCGCTCACTGCTCAACCAGCCCCCGCAGCGGCGCGCCCGAAGCCCCGCAGCCGCGCCTGGGGGCATCGCACTTCCACGGTTACGCGGGTTCCGCCACCGGCGGCACACCGGATGACCCGTCACGAAGCGAAGCAAAGCTCCTACCCATAGCAAGTTTGCTGTCTAATGGCTACCCTGATAAGGCGCTGTTCCGATGCACAGCGCCGCGGAATGGCCCCAGGGGGATGAACCGTCACGGCTTCTCTGCCGTCTTTATACGGGCTGCGCCGCCGGCTGGGGCGCAGTGATCTGATCGTAGTGGGCGGCCTCGAACTCGGCAGGCGGGACGTTGCCGAGGCTGGAGTGCAGCCTGCGGGTGTTGTACCAGTCCACCCAGGCCAGCGTGGAGTACTCGACGTCGCTGACAGTTTTCAGTGGTGCCTTCACGAACGGGCCCGGGCGGATGCACTCGGTCTTGTAGAGGCCGATGATCGACTCCATGAGGCAGTTGTCGTAGGCGTCCCCGACCGAACCGATCGACGGGGCCATCCCCTCCAGGGCCAGATGCTCGGTGAAGCGCAGCGCCGTGTACTGGGACCCGGCGTCGTGGTGATGGATCAGCCCCTCCGGCAGCACCAGGCCCTGACGGGTGCGGTCCCACCGGCCCATTCGCAGGCAGGTGAGCACCAGATCCGTCGTGCGGGTGGTGGCGGCGTTCCAGGACACGATGCGCTGGGCGAAGACATCGACGATGAAGGCGACGTAGACGAATCCGGCCCAGGTGCGCACGTAGGTGAAGTCGGCGACCCACACGGTGTTCGGGGCCGCGGCGGTGAAGTTGCGGTTGAGCAGATCCGACGCCCGCGTCCCATCCTTGGCCGGGATCGTGGTGCGCACCCGCCGGCCTCGGACCACCCCGGCCAGCCCGAGGGAGCGCATCAGTCGATCCACCGTGCAGTGGGCCACCGCCAGCCCACACCGGCGCAGGTAGGCGGTCATCTTCCGCCGGCCGTAGAGGCCCTCCGGGGTGCCCACGGTGGCCAGCAGCACATCCATGACGATCGCGTCGCTGACCGTGCGCGCGGCAGGCTGCCGACCGGGTTGCTTCCAGGAGCGGTAGGTTCTCGCGGCGATCGGCACGCCCTGCTCGCGCAGGGCCGCGCAGATCGACTCGACCGCGTAGCCTTCGGACCTCATCTGGTCGATGAACCCGGCGATCAACGATTGCGGGGGTCGAGCTCCCCCGCGAAGAAAATCGAGGCCTTGCGCAGGATCTCGTTGGCCTCGCGCAACCGTTTGTTCTCGGCCTTGAGCCGCTTGATCTCTTCGGCCTCGGCCGTGGTGACTCCATCCCGGTCCCCGGAGTCGATCTCGGCCTGACGGACCCAGTTGCGCAGCGTCTCCCGCCCCAGATCCAGCTGCTGACCGATCTGCTGACAGGCCACCGTCAGCGACGGATAGTCCTGCTGGTGCTCGCGCACCATGCGCACCGCTCGGGCCTTGAACTCGGCGTCGTACTTCTTGGGCATGTCCTCATCCTTCATCGAAAGGAAGCGGCATCAAACCCGTGACGGTTCAGTTTCACGTCGTGGTCGACGACCCGCATGGAGGAGGTGGTCACCCCGTGCTGCTCGAGCGCCTCTAGCACGTGGCGGGCCATCAGCTCGCTGCTCGAGGGGGACGGGTCCCACTGCGCCTGCTCCACCCGGATGGCCTTGACCGGGCGGCGAAAAAGGTATTGGTTGCCCTGGGCTGGAGGCGGCGGTCAGTGGCTGATGGCGGGGGCGGCGCCGATGAAGCGGGTGCTGAGCACCTGGGTGGCGGCGAAGCCGGCGATCTCCTCGGCGCTGGCCCCGATTCCCACCTGATCGCGGCCGAAGTCCCCGACATAGTTCACGCCACGTCCGCGCCCCGGGGTCCGGTGGGCAAACCGCACGATCGTCCAGTCCAGATCAGCGCCGGTGACCACGGCGAGGATCTGCTGTTCCTGCCGGCACCGCTCAGGATGCAGAGCCCTGGCCAGGGCACGGTGGGTGCGCACCGCCATCGGGGGCCGCTCGTGCGGGTGCATCCCCGCCGCCGGCCCGCCCAGGCCGATGTAGCGGCGCACCTGGTGGGCTTGCATTGCGGTCACGATGTGACCGGTGGCCTCCACCAGCGCACCGCCCCGGACGGTGCGGTCCAGGCGCGGGTCCAGGGCGTTGACCACTGCCTCGCTCCAGGCCACGGCCTCAGCCACCGCCACCGGATCGGCGAGCTCCCCCCGCATCACCTCGACGCCCTGTCCCCACCGGCGGGCCGAGGGCCCCGGGTCGGCCACGAAGGCCAGCACTTCGATTCCCTGGCAGGCCAGATGCTCGACCACTGCCTGCCCCACCTCGTTGCCCACCCCGAACACGGTCACCCGCATGACGTCCTCCCAGCCCCCCATCCTCACATTCTCTATTGCAAAGTAGACGAAAGTACACAGACCGCGGGTTGGTTGTGAGGTAATTCATTCCCGCCCCTCGGGGGTGTTCCGGCACGGCAGTCCGCGCCCGGCGGGCGCGGCAAGAGCCCACCTCCAGTGCCGGCCGGCACCCAGATCCGCCAGAACAGCGCCCCTGCCCCAGGCGCGTGCGAGCCGGTGCCCGTGGTAGGCGGCAGGGTCCTGCTGGCCCCGCTGATCACCCGGTGCCGGGCACGCCTGTTCGGGCTCGCCGGTGTGGCGCTGACCGCCAGGATCTGGGTAACCGACCCGGCGGTGGACCATCTGTTCCTCACCCGGGGGGCGGGCCCGCGCCACCACCGCCGGCACCTTCTGCCTGACCGCGCCACTGGCCACCGCCCCACCCGAAGCATCCTTTTGCCCGGAGAGCGACTCATTCTGAGCTGGGAAGCCGTTGCTCTCCGCCGGGAGCATGGCCCCGAGTCGGCTCGCTTCCTCCGTTGGCGGGACACAGGCACCGCTGCTTGGCGCGCGGACGGGGGTCGAGGAGACCCTGGTGACTGTCGACGGCAACAGGCAGAAGACGACCGCTCCAGCACAGCCGACAGAAGAGAACCCGGGCATCAGCTGGCCCGCGCGTGGCGTCATGCTGGGGTAACAGGGCCGCCGCATGGCCGGGGCTTCCTGACATCCCTTGGGTCGGCCCGTACACTCACCGATCAATGGCGCCCCCCCTTCGGTCCGCCCCCTGGCCGATCAGCCGAGCAGGAGATCCCCGTCCATGTACTCCTCACCTATGCACTCCGTTCCCGGTTATCCCGATCCGGCCTTCGATCGGGCTCGGGCCTACATCGCCGGGCCGGTGACCCCGGATGAAGGGCTGATACCGGCACTGCAGTGGGCCTTCCAGCACCACCCGGAGGGCCGGTGGGAGCGGATCGGGATCCTGGTGCCCGCACAGGAGCAGATGCGAGGCCACCGGGAACTGCACCGGCTGCGGGCCCGCGGGGTCACCGTCGAAGCAGCCACCGACCCCGGGGCGTTGACCGGATTCACCGGCCCGGTGATCGTCTACTGCCCGGACCTGCACGCCCTGGCCGTGGCAGAGCGGCTGCCGATCACCTGCGGGATCGTGGCGGTAGCCGCCGACAACGCGCCCCTGCGCCCCTGGGTGCACGCTTTCACCCCGCAGCACCTGGCCGGACACGTCCTGACCCCGGTGCAGCCACTGCTGCCAGATGCCACCGTGCGCCGGGCCATGATGTACTTCACCCACCGCCTCACCACCACGCCCCTCGCCCAGGACCACCCGCGGATCGAGGGCATCGTGAAAGGGCTGCGGCAGTTGCGGGCCCAGGGCGCGGTGTTCACCGCCGAGGAGCTCATCGCTCTGGCCCTGCAGCTGAACTGGCCCGCCGACGCGGTGGACCAGCTCCAGCAGCTGACCACCGACACATTTCCAGAGCCAGCCGCCTGACTCCTACGACGCATCGCCCCGGGGCCCTTCCCGCACCACCCTCACCTTTTCCAGGGCCCCCAATGGTGGAGGCCCCGACCGGCTCCAGGCCCCTGGAGGCCGGCTCCCCCCGGATCGCCGCCTTCACCTAGGGCGCCGGGGCGGAACACCCAGATAAAGCCGCCGCAGTCTGTCCGCGCCGCCGAAGTCTTGAACTGCAGCCGTGGAGTACCGCACGCACTGGCACCCCTCCCACGCTGCCGTGGCGACGCGAAAAAACGAGGCAAGCAAAACGAGGCCTGCGTAACGACTATCTGTGGCGGAAGGAGATCACGCACGGTGTGGTGACGTTCTGCATCGCCAACCCCCGGGGGCCCCACTGTTGTCGACGCCGGACGAATACTGAGCAGATGCGACGGTCGAAAAGTGAGCACTCGACGATTGGAGTGTGATCACTGTGGAAGATTGGGCGTTGATCCGTCGGCTGCATGCCGAGGGGGTGCCGAAGTCCCAGATCGCGTCGCGGCTGGGGATTTCGCGGAACACGGTCGCCAAGGCCGTGGCCGCCTCCCGGCCACCGCGCTACGAGAGGTCCGCCGGGCCCAACGCGTTCACCGATGTCGAGCCGGTCGTGCGGGCGCTGCTGGCCGAGCACCCGTCCATGCCGGCCACGGTGCTGGCCGAGCGGGTGGGGTGGTCGGGGTCCATCACCTGGTTCCGGGACAATCTCCGAGCCATCCGCAGCGAGTACGCCCCGCCCGATCCGGCGGACCGGTTGTTCTACCGTCCCGGGGACCAGGTCCAGTGCGATCTGTGGTTCCCGCCGGCACGGATCCCGCTGGGTGACGCTCAGCAGGGATCACCGCCGGTGCTGGTGATGGTCTGCTCCTCCTCGCGGTTCATCACCGCGGTGATGATTCCCTCGCGCACCACCGGTGATCTGCTGGCCGGGATGTGGCACCTGGTGGTCGAGCAGATCCAGGGCGTGCCGCGGCGGTGGGTCTGGGACAACGAGTCCGGCATCGGTCGCGGGGGCCGCCCGGCCGAGGGGGTGGTCGCGTTCATGGGCACGATGGCGGCAACCCTGGTGCAGCTCAAGCCCTACGACCCGGAGTCCAAGGGCATCGTGGAGAGGGCCAACGGCTATCTCGAGACCTCGTTCCTGCCCGGGCGCAGTTTCGCTTCCCCGGCCGACTTCAACGCCCAACTGCGCCAGTGGCTGGTGGGTGCCAACACCCGGCGGGTGCGGGCCATCGCCGCCCGGCCGGCGGAGCTGATCGCCGCTGATCGGGCCGCGATGCTCCCTGTGCCGCCGGTCGCCCCGGCGATCGGGCACCGCTGGTGGGTGCGGCTGGGTCGGGACTACTACGTGCGGGTCGCCGGCAACGACTACTCCGTGGACCCGACCGTGATCGGGGCCATGGTCGAGGTCACCGCTGACCTGGATCGGGTGCTCGTGCGTCACCAGGGCCGGGTCGTGGCCGAGCACGCGCGCTGCTGGGCAAGGGCGACCACGGTCACCGACCCGGCGCACGTGGCTACCGCTGCGGTGCTGCGCCGGGCCTACCAGCAGCGCCCGCACCCGGGCGCCGAGGCGGATCCGCTGGTGCGGGATCTGGCCGACTACGACCGCGCGTTCGGGATCGAGGTCGCCTGATGGCCACCACACCGGCCGAGACGGCCAAGACCCTGGAGTACCTCACCGCCTCGTTGAAGGCCCCACGGATCCGTGAGGCCGCCGCCCGGATCGCCGACACTGCCCGTGCGGGGCACTGGTCCTACGAGGAGTACCTGGCCGCCGTCCTCGAGCGCGAGGTCGCCGCCCGCAATGCCTCCGGGGCCCGGCTGCGGATCACTGCCGCAGGCTTCCCCGCGATCAAGACCGCCGAGGACTTCGACTTCACTGCCCAGACGGCGATCACCCACACCGACTACGCCGCGATGGCCTCGGGCCGGTACCTGGCCGAGGCCGGCAACATCGTGCTCCTCGGGCCCCCAGGCACCGGCAAGACCCACCTGGCCACGGCCCTGGGCATCACCGCCTGCCAGCAGGGCCACCGGGTGCTCTACGCCACCGCCGTGGACTGGATCCACCGGCTCAAGGGCGCCCACGACACCGGGCGCCTGGACGCAGAGCTGCGCAAGCTGGGCCGGTACCGGCTGATCATCATCGACGAGGTCGGCTACCTGCCCTTCGAGCAAGAGGCCGCGAACCTGTTCTTCCAGCTCGTCTCGACCCGCTACGAGAAG
The DNA here is from genome assembly GCF_001580365.1 of Kocuria turfanensis. Taxonomy (NCBI): domain Bacteria; kingdom Bacillati; phylum Actinomycetota; class Actinomycetes; order Micrococcales; family Micrococcaceae; genus Kocuria; species Kocuria turfanensis. Next base: position 141,620 of record NZ_CP014481.1, read on the forward strand.
GCCTCGCTGATCCTCACCAGCAACTTGCCCTTCGCCCGCTGGGGCGAGGTCTTCGGCGACGTCACCATCGCCGCGGCCATGATCGACCGCATCGTCCACCACGCCGAGGTCCACACCCTCAAAGGCGCCAGCTACCGACTCAAGACCTTGGGCACCGACTCCCTGCCCAGCACCACCCACCAGACCAACTAGCGACATCCACTGCTCACTTTTGGGCCGTCGCTACTGCTCACTTTTCGACCGTCGTTGACAACTGTCCGGCGACCACGGACGGAGAGGCTGCACACCCGGACCCGAGCCCCGATAGTTTTCACCCTCGGCGTGAGAGCCCGTCCCCAATGCAGGGGACAATACCCTGGGTTCACGCTCGTGCGACAAGCCGGACACACTGCCGCAGGTCGATGAGGGCGATTCCCCAGCAGCGGTAAGAGGTCCAGCGACATGCCTTGACGGCGGCGTGCCGCACGTTTTCGGACACAAACCGGGAAGTTGTCCCCCGACCTGGCGACATGGAGTTCGCATCTGTAATCTCCCGATGGGAAGTTCCCTTGCTTTCCCTCCCCCCTCAGGTGGATCCCCCTGAAATCCATCTCTTGGCAGATTCGAGCGATCATGACCCTTCGCAACACGTTCTTCGCCACCGGTACCGCGGCCGCACTGGCCACCGGTGGACTGTTCCTTTCGGCCGCCCCGGCAGCGGCCGCTCCCGGCGACCCGGCGTGCGTGGCCGCGGAGGCCGAGCTGCGCGCGGCCCTGGAGCGGGCCGGCCTGGAGGCTGCGCTCGTCGACGAGCTGGAGGCCGCGGTCGATGCGGTGATCACCGCCCAGGCCGAGCGCGACGCCCTGGCCGTGGCCGCCGCCGAGTCGCTGACCGCTCTGGAGGAGGCCGAGGCGAATCTGGCCGCAGCAGTCGAGGCCGCCGCCGTGGTGGACATCGAGACCGCTGAGGCCGAAGTGGCCACCGCCCAGGACGCCGTGGACGCCGCCGCCGCCGAGCTCACCGAGGCCGAGGCGGCCCTGGCTGTGGAGGTGGATGCCTACGAGGAGGTGGTGGCCGCCGCCCAGGCCGAGCTCGACGCCGCAGTGGACACCCAGGAGACGACGCAGGAGGAGCTGGCCGCCGCCCAGGACGCCCTGATCACGGCCGAGGCCGACCTCGACGCCGCGGTCACTGCCCAGGAGACCCTGGACGCCGCTCTGGCCGCCCAGGTCGAGGCCGACGCCGCCGTGGCTCCGGCCCAGGACGCCCTGGATGCCGCGGTGGCCGCCCAGGTCGAGGCCGACGCCTCCGTGGCTCCGGCCCAGGATGCCCTGGACGCCGCGGTGGCCGCCCAGGTCGAGGCGCAGGCCGCGGTGGACGCCGCCCAGGGTGAGCTGGACGCGGCGGTGGCCGTGCAGGCCGACGCCGACGCCGACGTGGCTGCTGCCCAGGGTCAGCTGGATGCGGCGGTGGCTGTGCAGGCCGAGGCCAACGCGGACCTGGCGGCGGCTGTGGCCGCCCGTGACGCCGCACTGGCTGATGAGGACCCGGACAACGACGCGGCCGCCGAGCAGGCCGTCGTGGACGCCCAGGCCGCGGTGGACGCGGCGGACGCGGCGGTGACCGAGGCGCAGGTGGCGCTGAGCGCCGCCGAGGGCGTGGCCACGGACGCGGCCGCCCTGGTCGCCGTGGAGCAGGGTGAGCTCGCTGCGGCCCAGGCCACCCTGGATGCCGCTGCCGCGGTGACCACCGAGGCCCAGACCGGCCTGGATGCGGCCCTGACCACCCAGGCCGCCGCTGACGCGGCGGTGGCCACCGCCCAGGCCGAGCTGGACGCGGCCCTGGCTGCCCGGGCCGAGGCGGACGCGGCGGTGGCCGCCGCCGAGCTGGCGGTCCAGGACGCCGGCACCGTGGCCGACGCGCAGGCGGCGGTCGAGATCGCGATCGGTGACCGGGATGCCGCCCAGGCGGACCTGGAGGAGGCCAACACCGCGGTGGCCGAGGCCGAGGCCGCCCTGGCGGAGGCCCAGGTCGAGCCCGAAGCGCTGGTGGAGGCCCGTGCGGAGGTCACCGCCGCCCAGGAGGACCTCGCCGCCGCCCAGGCGGCCCGGGCACAGGCCCAGGCCGAGCTGGACGCCCAGCTGGGCCTGCTGGCCGAGGTGGAGGCCGCTGAGGAAGACTTCGTGGCTGCGCAGGAGAACTTCGAGCTGGCCCTGGCGGCCGCGGTCGAAGCCCAGCTGGCCCTGGACGCGACCATCGAGGAACTGGCCGACCTGCGGCTGGCCCTGGGCGAGGTCGGGGTGGACGTGGCCGAGCTGGAGGCCTTGTTCGAGGCGGCCCTCACCACCTGCGCTACCGGGGTGGACATCGACATCGACACCGACACCGGTGTCATCTCCGGCCCGCCCGCCACCCCGGGGGCACCGTGGTCCCCGGGCACGACCCCGACCACCTGGGTGCCCGGCTCCTCGATGCACAGCACCACGGTGTACGGCACCAACCAGGGGATGAACGTGCAGACCGCCGGCACCGGCACCACCGCAACCGAGGACGGCAGCACCGGCCTGGGCGTAGCACTCACCGGCGCCGGGCTCCTGGCGGCCACCGGGCTCGTGCTGCGCCGCCGGTTCAGCGCCCAGAGCTGACCCCGTTCGTGCCGGCCGGTGCCACATTGCACCGGCCGGCACCCTCAGACCAGGGCCGGGCACCGGTGACCACACCGGTGCCCGGCCCTCACCACACGCAGTGTGGCCGGTCCTGGTCGCACCCGGCTCATTCCTGGGCTGCGAGGAAGACCTCGATCTCTTGGGCGATGCGGGCAGCCTCCTCGGAGCCCACCGCGTGGGAGGCCTCCGGGTAGACGACCACGGTGCCGTCCTGCAGTGCCCGTTCGGCGACCTCGGTCGCCTCCTGGGGGTCGTGCATGACGGACTTGCCGGCCAGAACTGCCAGGACCGGCATCTGAAGGCCCTCCAAGCTTGCTTCGGGGATCAGGGTCGGCTGGGGCAGCTTGATCGAGTAGGCGCTCATCGCGGTTTCGATCATGCGGGCCACCGGCTCCTCCTCCACCGGTGCGCCCCCGGCGGTGTAGGAGGCGAAGGAGTCACGCCAGGACTTCGGCAGCCAGGGCACCGCGGCCGGAATCGCGCGCACCGCGGTCTCGGCGGGGATGTTGTCGAAGGCGTAGACCGGGTCGATCAGCAGCAGGCTCGCCACCCGCTCGGGGTGATGGGTGGCCATGTTCGTGGCCGTCCACCCGCCGATGGACAGCCCCAGCAGGTTGAACCTTTTCTCGGGCAGCTCGGCCAGGGCTTGGTCGAGCCAGGCGGCGTTGTCCGCCAAGTCCTCGATCGGGACCTCCTGCACGCTCAGGCCCGGCTCTCCCAACAGGTCCAGGACGTAGACATCGCCCAGCTCCAGCAGGGAAGCCATGTTGTCCGCCCAGATCGGACTGGGCGAGGACCGGCCCGGCAACAGCACGAACGGGTGTTGCGTCGGGGTCTCGGTCGTGGCCTCGAACCGGTAGACGCGCACGAATCCGAACCCGGTACGCACATCCAGCGTCTCGTCCGGCACAGGCATCGGTTCCCAGGCCCGCTCATAGTCGGCCATAAACGCCTCGTACCCTGCACGCGAGTTCCAATGCCCCACCGGGCTCGGGCTCCGCAGCGCGAACGCGGCGGCTACCACCGCCACGACCAGCACCCCAACGGTGATGCCCCACCCCCGGCGGCGCCGACGCATGGGCACCGCCTTGGGCGTCACCTCCGCAGAAGTGGACTTCTGCATTTTCTCTTTCATGGCTTCCCCTACACGCTTTTTTGACCGATTGGTCAATTTCTGGGTTCGAGGATAGCATTCCGACATGCCAGCGCGTGCGTCGGAGAGCGACGGTCTGACCCGGATCGAGCGGGAGCGGCGCGCCCAGATCATCGCCGCAACCATCACCCTGGTGGCTGAGCGCGGATACCCCGCAGCGTCCTTGTCGCGGATCGCGCAGGCCGCCGGGGTGGCCAAAGGCACCGTCGTTTACCACTTCACGACCAAGGACGCGGTCCTGGCCGCGGCCTACCAGCAGGTCCTGACCTCCTTGGTCACGCACGTGGCAGAACAGGTTGAGACCGTGCCCATCCGGCACGCTCCGCAGGCATACGTGCGAGCAATGCTCGAACACCTCACCGGTCACCCGGACCACGCCCGCACGATCGTGCAGGTCGGCCTGGCCTCTGCCGCCAACGGTGGCCGGGTGCGCCCACCCAGCCAGGAACGCTGGGCACCCTTGGCAACCCTGCTGGGCGAAGCCGTCGCAGCCAGCGGCCGCACTGTGAACACGGACAAGCTGCGGACCCTGGCGGTCCTGGTCGGCGGGATGATCGACGCTGTCGTCGCGGAGTTCCTCGACGACCCGACCTACGACGCCGATGCCGCGGCCGAGCAGATCGTGGACCTGCTGACCCATGAGCTTTGAAGACAGGCCCTAGATCCCCTCATGGAGCACGGTCCCGGCGTCCTTGCCTGCACCTGCCGAACACGATGACGTAGAAGGCCGCCGCGACGCTTCCGACCACCGCCGGCACTCAATAGAGCTGACGGACGATGGTCTCAGCGCCGAAAGCAAGGTCCACCACAGACAGTTTGCCCACCGCACGACGCCAGTGCTCTCCCGGCGCGGCTCCAACGGGGATCTTCAACCGTTGGGCGCATCGACCAACCCAATTGCAACACCTCAGCGTCGGTCGATGAAGTCGATCATCGTGTTCATCACCAGTCCCAGCGGATCTGCAGGGTCTGTGGGAACCAGTGCTGCGCGCAAGCGCTCACGCAGATCGAGGATGGGTTCGTCCCAGGGCACGAATCCTCCTGGGGCGCCGTTGATGTAGGTGCCGACACGGACCTTCCCCTGTTCATGGAGCCCGACGATGCAGTCGATAGCTGTGTCCTCAGTCGCGGGATACCCCAATGCACCCGCCTCTCGCATCACGTTGGCCACCATCACCCAGTCGTCCTCGTTGTACTCCCGCAGCTCGTGCTCGAGCTTCTCGAGATCTGCATCCTTCATGGCCCTCCCTTCCTGTGGTGTTTCCGACATCACCGGCTCCGGCAGCTCTGAATGCACCACGGTTCGCGTGGCACAGAGTCGATGCTGGTTCCACGATTGAAACCATCCTGATGAGCTCCCCCGAGTCCTTCACCCTGTCTCCCGTCCACCGCAAGATCTGGACTGGGCGGGTGAAAAAGGGAGGGCGAGACGACCCCAAGCCGTCTTGCCCCGTCCGGGTCGACTCAGGCTGGATCCCGCCCACTTCTCACCGGGCGGGCCGGTTCCGGGGTTCGGGCGCGTGGCGCCGCCCGAGGCTCAGCCACAGGAGCGGGCCCACCACAGGGGCGGCCAGCAGCACGAGCAGCCACAGCAGGCGCTGGCTCGCGGTGTAGCGCTCATCCCGGGACAAGGAGAGAACCGCGACGACGAACAGCACGATCACCGCGGCCCCGACCAGCAGCGCGAGGACCTCCCAGCTGGTGGGGATCAACGGGTTCGCGCCCTCCCCATCCGGGCCAGCGGAGCTCGGAAAACTTGCGATCATCTCAGGATCCTTCCGGGTCATCGGGACGCAGGCGCGATGCGCGCCGGCGCTCCCACCCGCGCATCAGGGCGGCACCAAGACCGGCCACGCTCAGGGCGGCCAGGGCGGAGGCGAGAAAGCCTTCGGCCCACCAGCCGGCGGCACCGGCGAGGAACCCGACGACGATGCCGATGACCGCACTGACCGGATCGGTGATGATCCCGCCGGAACCCGAAGGCCTGGTGCTCACCGGTCAGTCCTCGGTGACCTGCAGCTGTGGGGTGAGCCGGATCCATCCTTCCGGGGCTTCCTCCTCGGGCAACCCATCGGGGGCGTAGTCGGTCTTCACTCCGACCTGGCCGCCGGTGCCCATACGGCCCCCGGACGCATTGCATCCCGCAACCCAGGTGTCCGGGGCGTCCGGATCGAAGCTGAGCAAACAGTCACCCATAGTCGGTGAGGACATGGCGAAGAACTGATACCCGTTGTGCGTGGCCAGCAACCTCGAGCTGGCCGGGTCGTAGTCGTGGCCCTCGGCGGAGACCTGGGCCGGCAGCACATCGGACTCAGATTGCTCACCGTCGTAGACGCCAGGCGCAGAGGCGGCGCAACCGGCGAGGGCCACCACGGCGGTCGTGAGGAGCATGGTCACCAGTGGTCTACGCATGATGATCCTCACTTCCAGTCGGGCACAGGATGCTGCAATCCCTTCCACTGTAGGTGCCGAGAACACTGCATCGCGCCGCACCGACACGGCCCCCGCGTGCACTGTCGAACCTCAACCGCAACGTTGCGGCCCCGAATGGCCGCCGGCAGCAAGGACCTAGCGCTTCTGGTGCCGGCTCTTTACGTCCAAGGTGCCCCGTCTCCACGACACCACCGCCGCGCCGGCGATCACCGTCAGAAACAGGCATGCCAGCACCATGAATAGCGACCAAACGTTCTCCCGCCACCCGACGACAGAGAGCACCAAAAGAAACAGCATCAGCGATGCGAACAGCGTGAGAAGAACTTCCATCGTGGTTCTAGACACTGCTCGTCTCTATCGCTTGAGTACTCGGTGCCCGCATCGTCCCACAGCATTCCTGACGGGCGCCTGAGCTACTTGTGGCGACAGCTGGTCCGAGACCGAGCAACACCCACAGTCAGTACCAGAGCAGTGCCCCAACCGCATCCGCAACGCCGGGTGCTCGGGCCGGGCCCGAGTCGATCTCCGGAGCGAGCGGGCGCCCACAAGCGAACTAGTGGGGTCTTGGTCGCTCCATCTCCATGGCATGCCAGGGGTGGCCGTCCATCTCGGTGCTGCGCACCCGGCCGGTCTCCCGGAAGCCCAGATCCTCGTACACGCGTCGAGCTGAGACGTTGTGCGAGTACACGCCCAGCTTCATGGCCGGCAGCTCCGTGGTCTCGAAGCCTGTGCGCACCGCCGCGCTGATCAGCTCCCGCCCCAAACCACGCCCTCGAGCTGCCGGATCGAGGAGGACGCAACCGAGCCGCATCATGGCCGCGTCAGCGTCGACGAGCAGGGAGGCGTGACCGACAGGGTTCCCCGACTCCGGGTCCAGCCCGGTCCAGTACCGGCGTTGTTTGTTCTGCAGGTAGCTCTCCAGTTGCCCACGATCCAGCGGCCAGGTGAACGTGCGCCCGGACCAGAGCACCATGTCCGCCTCGGACGGCACCCAGCTCAAGAGGATGTCCAGGTCGGCTGGGACCGTCTCTCGCAGGCGCATGCCCCCATGCTAGGGATGCCACCACCCGGGCTGGCCCAGCTACTGGTCAAACTGCACGATCGACGAGGAACCTCTACTGCAACGTCGCGGCACCGGCGGCTGACTGTCGTTTCAGCAGCCCTTGGCGTGTGCGGCCTCTCCACCTGGGGGCGCCCTCATGCCGCAGTGCGGGTGCGTAGCTTCTCGGTCAGGGATAACCGCACGGTGGGCCACTCGCTGTTGATGATGGAGAACACCACCACATCGCGCATGGTCCCGTCACGCCACAGGTCGTGATTGCGCAGCACCCCGTCCTGTTTCGCACCCAGGGCGGCGATCGCCCGCCTCGACCGGTGGTTGTGCCAGTGAGTGCGGAACTCCACCGCGATACAGTCCAGAGCCTCAAAGGCGTGGGTGAGCTGGAGCAGTTTCACCTCGGTGTTCAGCCCGGTGCCCTGAACACTGGGAGCGATCCAGGTGGACCCGATCTCCAGACGCCGGTGATCGGCACGGATGTTGAGGAAGGTCGTCATCCCCACCGCCCTCCCGTCGCCGGCCCGGATGGTCCACGGCACGAGGTGACCGGCCGCGTGGCCGGCCAGCCGCTTCTCGACCTCCGCGCCCATCGCTTCCGGGGCAGGCAGGCGGGCGTACCAAACCTGGTAGAGGTTCTCCTCCGCGACCGCCTCCGCCAGTTCCCCGGCGTGCTCCGGCGCAAGCGGCTCGAGGGTGGCCAAAGTGCCGGTGAGCGTGGGGATCCCCAGAAAGTCCATGCCGCCAGGCTACTGAACGCCAGCGCAGCCCCACACGCACCACCACGTTGCCCATGAAGTCAGGCCAAAATAGGGAACCACAACTGCGCTGTTGATTAAGGGGCCGACTGAGGACAATGAGCCCATGACCCGCACCGCACCCAGCCGCCCGGCTAGGTCCCCGTGAGCCGCATTCTGCTCGCTGTCGTTGCGGGACTGATCGGTCTCGCCACGTCGGTCGCCCTATACCTCGGTCTGGTGCATGCGGTTCCATTGGTGAGCTGGGGCACCGATGAGGAAGAGCTCCTGCGCGTCGAAGGTGCACACGACGTGCGAATCGCATCCCTGCTCGCCGGGCTGGCCGGCGTCCTGCTCCTGACCGCCCGTGCCCGGTGGACAGGCGGCATCGCGGTGGCAGCCGCCTGCCTGATGGCTGTGCTAGCCCATAGGAACACGGTCGCGTCTTGGGGCCTGCTGCTGGTCTACGTGCTGGTCCTGCTGGTGGGTTGTGGGGCCGTCGTCGGACAGACCCGGAACCTGCGGAGTATGGCACCGTCACGATGGGCGCGCGGTCGCCTCAGGTGAGCGCGCTACTTTCGCATCGCTACATTGGCCGGACATGCTCACGGCCTCGACTACACCCTGGACTGGCCTGAAGCGTTAGGAGGACCCTTGCCGGTCCGCCTGCGGGTGAAGGTACATCGGAGAGAAACTGAGTGTGGTTGATGCCCGTTTCCCCTGCCCGAAAAGAGATGCCCGCATACGCACGACATGTGCATCACGATGCCCCCAGGCAACGACGGGCTCAGATGGTCGTCACTTGCGGCAGCTCCCGGATCCGCCGGTACAGGGTCGCCCTGGACATCCCCAGGTCGCGGGCGACCTGAGCAGCCGGCTCCCCGCCCTCGATCAGGCGCAGGACGTTGCGGATCTGGGAGTCGGTGAAGGTCTGGCGCCGCCCGCCGAGATCCTTGCCCGCGGCCCGGCGCTTGGCCACCGAGTCGGTAATCCGCTCCCGCTTGATCTCCAGCTCCATCTGCGCCAAAGCGGCCATCACCGTGAAGACCATCGAACCCATCGGGGTCGCGGTATCCACGTCTCCTCCCCCGAGGTTCAGCACCCGCAGCCCGGAACCTCTCCCCCGCAGCGCCTCGGCGAAGGTCAGCATGTTCTGCGTGGACCGCCCCAACCGGTCCAGCGTGGTGATGACCAGCGTGTCGCCCTCTTCGAGGGCGGCCACGGCACGGTCAAACTGCGGACGCGATGCACGGCCCCCAGACACTCCACTGTCTACGTACACGTCATCACGTCGCACGCCGGCACTCAGAAGGTCAGACACTTGACGGTCTGCGTCTTGTTGGCGCGTCGACACCCTGGCGTACCCGATCAGCTTCCCCACGTCCACCTCATCTGTCTCGCAACTAACGTTGAGTATCCGATTCTAAGCGCATGGATAAAGTACAAGGATGCGAGACAGGTCGAACCGCGGAAACTCGCGGGCGCAAGTTTTCCGGACGAGACGTCTCGCATCCCATGCCTTCAGAGACACACCCGATGAGCCGATCATGACTGTCATGAAAATGCTTGCAATGGTTACGATGAAGTTGATCACTGCCAGTCAGAGCAACAGGGGGGACGATGCCGTTCGAGGTGTTCGACAAGCGAATGACTCCGCTGGCCAAGGCGCCGAGTGTGACCATCCAGAAGCGCGGAGTAATTTCGCTGAACAAGGCCGCTCACGATCTGGTTGATAATGCGGAGACGGTGGAATTGCTCTACGATCGCGACCGCCAGGTCATGGCACTGCGCGCCACCGATGACTCCTCCCCACATGCCTACGCGGTGCGGAACGGGTCCAAGCGCGGGCCGGGGCAGGCGATCGTCTCGGCTAATGCCTTCACCGCCCACTACGGGATCGACACCACCGCCACCCGGCGATGGAAGCCCTTCGTGGAAGACGGCATGCTCTGTGTGGACCTCACAACCGAGGGCACCGTCATCACCGGCAACCGCACCAAGACCACGGCGCCGACAGACGCCGTGGAACCAGCGGAAACATCAGTCGACGGTGCGACCCCTAAAGAGTCCACCGACGACAACCCCGACCACCCCTGACCCACTCCCCCATCCGGATATCGAAAGGGACACCACCCATGGCCCAGAAAGTCGAAGTGCACCTCGAGGACGACTTCGACGGCGGCCCCGCCGACGACACCGTCACCTTCGCCCTGGATGGCAAGGACTAAGAGATCGACCTTTCCACCGCCAACGCTGAGAAACTGCGGGAGGCGCTGCGTCCCTTCGCGGAGGCCGGCCGCAAGATCACCCGCAGCGGCGGTGCCCGTGGCACCCGGTCCCACGCCTCTAGCAGTGACCCGGACACCGCGAAGATCCGGGCCTGGGCGAAGGAGAACGGCTACGAGGTCTCCGACCGCGGCCGGATCCACCAGTCCGTCAGGGACGCCTACTACGCCGCGACCGCTGGTTGATCCTGCATTCCGGCATCGCTGGACCACGGAACAATCGGTGGGCGGGATGCCTGTGGGGCTGCACCCGCCCACCTGGGGCAAGCGGCATCAGCCGGCTTGGTCTCATGGCTTGTCGCGGCCAGTGAAGTGAGACACGGGGCCACTCCCCAGTAGTACCCGTCTTCTCGAACCCCTGGATGCGCGGTAAGCTGGAACTACTAGATCCCCCTCGCCTCTCCACGATGCGCACCTGGGGGATTTTTCATGGCTGGGCCATAGGATCGTGCCCATGCCCAGAGGCCCCTTCTCCCATCGCCCCAGGGGCGATGCCCACTACATGAAACCCGCCCTGTCCCATGTGCAACTGGTGGAACAACTGGCCGAGCGGGGGCTAGAGATCCCAGATGCGGACCGGGCCATCCGCTATCTGCGGCACATCGGCTACTACCGACTGTCGCCCTATACGATCCCCTATCAGATTCACGATGGGTCCCATCAGTTCCACCCCGGGACGACGTTCGATGATGTGCTCGGCCTCTACGTGTTCGACCGCCAGCTACGCCTTCTCGTGCTTGATGCCGTGGAGCGGGTGGAAGTCGCTGTGCGCGCCAGTCTCACCGACATCATGGCCACCAGTGCTGGCGGGCCTCATTGGTATGTGGATCCAAGGCACTTCGGTGACGCCCAGAAGCACCGCCGGCTCCTGGACGAGATCCGCGAGCAATGCTCCCAACAGCTCCGCCGTCAGGCAGAACCCACCGGAGACCCCGTCACCCATCGCTCCGCGTTGGAGCACTACCTCACCACCTACGCCACTCCTGAGCTCCCACCATCGTGGGTGATGGTCGAAATGTTGACCATCGGGCAGCTAAGCCACCTGTACTCGAACCTTCGGCCGCGCCATGCCAGGACCGCGATCGCGCACTCACTCGGACTGAACGAGGCAGTCCTGTCCTCGTGGCTGAAAACCTATGTCCGGGTCCGCAACGTGTGCGCCCACCACGGTCGCCTGTGGAACGTCGGTCTGGGCGTCTACCCCGCCATCCCCGCCGACGCCTCAGTCGCCTGGCTCACGGACCGCGCGGTCTTCGATGAGGACGAGAACCGGCGCAAGCGTCTCTATCCCGTCCTAGTTTCGCTGCAATCAGTCCTCACCACCGTGTCGCCCCGCAGCAGCTGGTCGCAACGATTGGTCCAGCTACTCGAGCAACACCCACACGTCCCGTTGCGAGCCATGGGCTTGTTCCACGGTTGGGCGAATGACCCGTTCTGGACCGCCCCCCTCGCACCATTAGCCAATTCCCCCGCAGAGTCTCACAACCTAGTGCCGAGGGGTTGAAGTACCTCAGCGGTTGATGCGGTGGGATCATGGGTTATGGCAAACCACCCTGCAGCCCCGTTGCTGTTGCGTCAGGGCGACCGGGAGAAGCTGCAAAGACTGGTGCGATCCACCTCGGTGCGGGCGGGGTTGGCGCAGAGGGCACGGATCGTGCTGCTGGCCGCCGAGGGGATCTCCAACACCGAGATCGCCGAGAAGGTGGGCGCGACCCGCAACACCGTGATCGCCTGGCGGGCCCGCTACGAGGAGGCCGGCATCGAGGGGCTGGCCGACCACGACCGGTCGGGGCGGCCGCGGCGGATCGATCATCGGGCGATCGTGGCGGCCACTTTGACCCCGCCGCCGAAGAAGCTGGGGGTTACGCACTGGTCCTCCCGGCTCCTGGCGGGCAGGCTGGGCATCGACCACACCACGGTGGCCAAAGCCTGGCGCGAGTACGGGGTTCACCCCTGGCGGGAGGGCACCTTCAAGTTCTCCACCGACCCCGAACTGGTCGCGAAAGTCGTCGACGTCATCGGTCTCTACCTCGCTCCACCGGAGAACGCGATCGTGCTGTGCGTGGACGAGAAGTCACAGATCCAAGCGCTCGAGCGCACCGCCCCGGGACTGCCAATGCAGCCCGGCAAGGCGGCGGCCCGCACCCACGACTACGTCCGCCACGGGACCTCCACCCTGTTCGCCGCACTGGAAATCGCCACCGGTCATGTCACCGCCGCGTGCAAGCCCAGGCACCGGCGCCAGGAGTTCCTGGCCTTCCTCAGACAGGTCGCCCGGGCCTACCCCGAGGGTCAGCTGCACCTGGTGATGGACAACTACGCGGTGCACAAGACCCCTGAGGTGAAGTCCTGGCTGGCCGAGAACCCCAGGTTCCGGGTGCACTTCACCCCGACCTCGGCGTCGTGGCTGAACCTCGTGGAAGTCTGGTTCGGGATTATCGAGCGCCAGGCCCTGCACCGGGCCGACGTCGCCTCGGTGCCTGAGCTCAACGCCAAGATCCGCGCCTTCGTCACCGGCTGGAACGACCGCTGTCACCCGTTCGTGTGGACCAAGACCAGCACCGAAATCCTCAACAAGGCCAACCGCTCAACGACTTCAATTACGCGCCACTAGGTGGCTCATAACCCTTGGGGGTTGTGAAACGGATTGCCAAGGTTGTTACGGGATCTGGAAGGCGGGGGCATAGCCCACGCCGGTGCCTAAATGTTCGTAGACAGTAGTGGCTCCGATGCGGTTCCAGCGATGGCCCAGCAGCAAAGCTAATCCACCAGGCCCAGCAAGAAAAAGGTGCACGCGTTCTGTCGATGGATGCCGTTCAATTTGGCGTCGTATCGCGTTGATGAGGTGCTGAACGTAGCAAATGGCCTCACCAGAGCCAGCGACGGACTGATCGTGGGCTCCTTCTTCCGGAGTCAGTGACAAAACTTCCCTGACATGCAGACCGGCCTGGCGCACGTAGCTCACGACCGCTGGAGTCGCATCGAGGGCGAAGTTGATTACCACTGCCAGCTCGTTGCCTGCCTCGACTGGTGTACTTTGGGCGATCGGTTGGGGAACGAGGACGCGAGGGGTTTCGGTATTCCAGATATGGCCAGCTTCTGAGCCTCGACGTTGCATGTAGGACAGCCCCCATTGGCGTGTGCGGGGAGCAGCGGCTCCAACAAGGAAGAACGTGGCCTGGCGCATGGCTCCTCGGATTACCATTTTTCGCCAGCCTGCATTTTCGAGTCGTTGGACTGCTGCTTCCAACTCCTGTTGCATGGTTTCCCAGCTCCGGTGGTCCCGAGGATGAGTTCTCTCTCTCGGTGCGTTGCCCTCGAAGAGGTCGACCCAATCAAGGGCTGCGGTGGCGTCTTCGGGGTGGCCGTCCCTGTCAATGGCCTGCACCAGTAACACCGCTTTTGGTTCTCCGGCCTGCAAACCTAGGCGATCGATGTCCTTCTCGACATCCTGGGGGGTTACGGTACGTAGCCCGTTGCGCACCCATGCTGCAGCCGCGGAGAGACCTTGTTCGAGGGACTGGTGGTTTGAGTGCAGGCCTACGCTGGCCATCAGTGCCTGGATCCGCTCCGTTTCTCCCGAGATGGTTCGTCCGGTGGTGAATCGAAGATGCTCCAGCATTTCCAAGAGTTCGTGGCGTTCGGCTTTGACATGAGTTGCCCAGCCAGCGAGGAGGATTCCAGCCTTGCTGGTCGATCTTTGGTCAGCGGCGTACGGAATGAGTAGATCGCTGCGACCGTCGATGTGCCCCAAAAGATCATGCCCCGGGTCGGCTGCTCTATTAGTGATGAGCTGAAGCGTTGGGTGGGCGCCGTGCCCCTCAGCGGGACGGAGCTTCTGGTAGCTGCCGTACAGCTTCTGCAACAGCGATGTCCCCCCGGCTGCCCGCACACCAGTCATGAAGTCTTCGTCCAACAGGGCGCCTGCTTTGCTGGACCATTTCACCTGTCCAAATTCGTCAGCGCCGTTACGACCGCGCAGCACTACGTCGTCGACATTTCCGACACCACGCGCTTCTACTTCCAAGGCTGTGAAGGGGCTGTCACGTTGCACGAGCCGCATGGCCGCGGCCCATACGAACAGGTCCTGGTAGTGGTCTCCTCCCCGGCGCACTCCAGATGGGGATGGGGCCCCTGCAGCAGGGGATGACATGCTCATAGGATTCTCATTTCCTGGGATGAAGGACGTGAACTGTCACTGGGCAAGACTGTCCATGCCAAGCGGCGCGTCCCTCAATCATCTGATCGCTGCGATGCACCAAAAGAAGTAGCGGATGAGAGTAGTTCTCGGACGCGCGGCAGATGCTGTGATTGTCTTGCGGGCTGGGACCGCATGGCGCCGGGTGTGTGTGCCAATCGCCGATGTAGCCCAGCCAGGGATGTTGTTCTGTGGCCAAAACTCGTTCCAGGATGTGTTGGGATCGTCGTGAGTCTCGGGTCCACGAGGTGCTGGTCGCGGCTGGGTCGAATACTTCCACAGCCTGCCGTGCGACGATTTGATCGGCGTCCCACCATCCCAAAAGCAGGCCTCCTGTCTCCACTTCACCGGCTATGGTCGCGAGCCGGTGTATCTCCGCTTCAGCTTCAGGGTGCAGGTCGACCACCAGGGGCCGAGGACGTTTTCTCATGTCGGCAATTGCTGGGGAGTGGTTGTTGAGCTGTTGCCGCCTTCATGGCCCTTGGAGGGCGGTGCCGATACTGTTTGTCGCTCGGTCTGGCCCTCAACCCATCCCACCTGATCGAAAGGCGCCTCCGGTTGGGACCGGCGTACCTCCGCAAGGCTCGCCGGATAAGTCCGGTGAGAAAGGGCCTCATCGATGACGACCCGACAGGCTAGCTCAGCCGCCGCAACCACGGCTCCGGGGGGTGTGAGAGACACCGGGCTTCCGCACCCACGCTCCCAAGGCAGGTCCCCATCCTCGATCAGCGCGAGCCCCGGTAGATAGGTTTCCCCTTCATCCGCGGGGAAACGGTCCACGCGCACCACATCACCTTCTCGCTGAACGCAGACTGACACGACGACACCGCCGATGATCTCGGCCGCCGTAGCGAACACGCTGCTAGCCCGTGCACTAGCTGTTGCGTCCACGACCACGTCGTGTTCACAGACCAGCTTGATCGCGTCGGAAAGGCTTCGTACCGATCCGCTCGTTGCGCGAACCTTGGTGGTGTTATCAATGGCGTCCAGACAAGCCCGGACGGCTTTCACTTTGGGGAGCCCCACCTGGTCCCTGCCAGCAAGGTGGCGCACTACGTTTCCGGGCCGGAGAACTTCGCCGTCGATCAGGGTCAACCGGTGGACGCCGGAACGGAACAGCAGGTCGGCAGCAAAGGAGCCAATGGCACCGCAACCCACAATGGCGACCTTGGTGTCACCAAGTGCGCGGGCCTGACGGCCAGCACGCATCCTGCGCGTGGAGCCGCTGACGTCGGCACTTTCACAGGCTGTAACGGCAATTCCCCTCGCTGGAGAAGTGCGGGCACGCACAACGAGCACAGACGATTGGGTGCCTCGTTGGTAGCGCAGGATGAGGCGTTCGATGAGTCCAGCGCTTATCCCTGCGGCGATGTTGGCGGCACGTGTGCCAAGCCGATTTTCAAGGTCTGCCCATGAGCGGACCGGTTGCTCCAACGTGCCGAGATCTTCCACCCAGGCCAGGTGCTGATCCTTGCGGGCCAGGCGTCTACGGCTGTCCGACATGGATCCAGCCCGAGTTTCAGCGGTAACCCGTACCGTGGCGGTTGTCTGTCCATCTCGTACGCGCACTGGTACCTGCTTGAGGTTTTGGAGTTCGT
Organism: Kocuria turfanensis; assembly: GCF_001580365.1. Classification (NCBI taxonomy): domain Bacteria; kingdom Bacillati; phylum Actinomycetota; class Actinomycetes; order Micrococcales; family Micrococcaceae; genus Kocuria; species Kocuria turfanensis. The sequence goes on from NZ_CP014481.1 coordinate 157,724, forward strand.
CGTTGTCGTACAGGACGAGAGGACCGTGGTCCGGAGGTAGATAGCGTTCCAGGTCGCATGCATTGTCGTCGGGCCAGCCGTGGGCGGTGTTTTCCAGCCAGCCGGCCACTCGGTGCAACAGTTGTTGGGGATCACGCCAAGGAGCGACCGCGACGTCCCAGTCGTCCTCCCACAGACAGAGGTGGCCGTTGCCCCCGGGCTTTTCAGCCCGCTCGATGTGGAAGGTGAGTTCCAGCGGGGTACTTGTCTCCAGAATCCGTACCTGAGGAGGGGCGAAAGGAAATCGGTTATCCGGAGCCACTTCGATCCGGGCACTTACGGCACCGCGATCCGGATGCTCCCACTGGACGGGCCCACACAGTCGATGTCCGTCGTCGTCGAAACCCAGTGCTTGCAGACGCTCTCGCCACTGGTCCAGCTCTGCGGAGGCGGCGACGTTCACGCGTACCGGTCGCGTCCGGCCGGCACCGCCGGTGCACCACGGGTGATGGTCGTGGACTGCTTCTGTGTCCCATCAGCATTGCAGTACTCCGGCATCGGGAACACCAACTCGGCCGTCTCGGTACCGTGCGTGGTACCTAGCAACTCCTGCCACAGCTTCGCTGCTCGACACATGTCCGTCTCGGCCAGTGCCTGCTCCGCTAGATCGGCAGCTTCCGCGATCCGGTCGGCGGCCGCCTTAATTTGCTCGGCAGTCGCCTTGGACTTGATGGTCTTCCCCTCCAGCGTGGGGTCATCTGGTCCGGTTTCCGCGCACTCGGGCAGAGCCTCCGCTACGGCCCTCAGGATCACGGTGAGGTACTCCGCCACCGTGCTCTCTTGAGGCTGGTTCTCTTGGAAGGCGTGCCACGTAAGCACTTCGAAGTAGTAGCCGCCGGGTTGATCCTTCACCCACGTGCGGCGGATCTGTCGCATGAGTTTGACGACCGGCACGTAGACGCCTTTGCCCTCGTTGCTCGCGCCGAGCAGGAAAGTCTGGTTGGCCTCGGTAGTGTGCTCGGTCATGGCCGTCGGATTTGTCTCAATCCAGCGGGCATTGCCGTCGTCCTCGATCCTTTGAGGAATCTGCCAATGCTCTTCGGGGTGCTCCACGCAGGGGCGAGCAATGACCGCGTCGACTGAAAGGTCAAGGTCAGGGAAGTCGACCATGACTGACCTGTGCTGACGAGTCACTCGGTCCTCGAAGGCTTCCTCGAGGACTTCCGTGATGTGGTCGAGGATGTCCCCCGGGCGCAGGTCCTTGCCGGCGTCCTGTAGGCGCACGAAGACGTCGACGTCTTTGACCCGGCGGATGGACACGTCGCGCTTGTACGAGCCGATCAGAACAGGGGAAACCCCAAGGCCCCGGAGGCGTTCGTCAGCTTTGAGAACCTCGGAGACCTCCTTGTGGGCTCCCTTGGCGTGGTCAGCGTCCTCAGCGGGTTCGATGTTGCTCAAGGCCTTGTTGAATTGTGTTGCGTGCGTGGCCACGGCTCCCCTTGTCCTTATGCGTAGTCATCGAGATCTTCCTCTCACCATAGAGCCGACCGCCGACACGGTGACTCCTCAGTTCAGACATGTCCCTACGAAGGGTCGGAGGCGCCCCTATCTCGTGGGACGAAAGCCGGGCAAGACGCTCATCCTAAGTGCATTCGCATATGCAATACTCAGCCTATGCCCAAACTGACCAGATGGAATCTCGGCCCTCGCGAGCAGGTGCTGGATGTGCACGCCGTCGTGGACATCGCGGTTTCCCGCAGCAAGGTATGGAGCCTAATAAAGCCAGCAGAGAGTGCCGTACTCCTCGACCCCAATACCGTTCGAGCATTTCACGTACCCGGCACGCCAGTAGGTATTGGGGAAATGCAAGGGTTTATCTCGCGCCGGGACGGGCGTGAACATGTGAGCATAATTGAAGTCCTGGACGAGGTAAGTGGTGAGTATGCCGTAACCCGTAATATGGGTGGCGATGACGACGCCTACAGGATGAGCTATTTCCTGGCTTCAACACCCACCGGAACCAGGCTAGAAATCCGCGTCACCTTCACAGTGACCGCAGAGCAAATGGAGTACACAAATGGTTACATAGTGGCACACCGACGGTATGCTGAAAATTTCGCGCAACGAGCGAAGTTGATTGCGGAAAGCCGCTGGCACGGCTCGCCGTAACGGTGTACTAAAACGATCTAGACGGGAATTGCTCCTTACATACACAGAATTATCAGCATCTGCAATGCCCATGGTGTCCGCAAAGGCGCTCTACCCCGACACTAAAAGACTTCATCGGGCGGTTCTTCTATATGGATTCGGGAATCGCCTTCTTGAGCGATGGCTATAGTGGCAACACATAACTGGACTTTTACTCCAGAATGCGTCACGGCTCGCGTATTCTGGGCACCAAAAACTCGTAGTCCAAGTGCGCGCAACTCATCAAGACGGGTGCTTAAAGACCGTTTTGCCTCTCGGATGGATCCGAATCCTTGAAGTTTCACGTCATCGCTGATCTCCCCCCAGTCGTGTGCCTCTTGCAGGAAGCCGTCTGATGCATCCACCAGATTTTTTGGCGCATCCGGCTCTTCAAGACCGTGAAAGTCATAGGCTTCAGCGCCAGCGACCACGGACCAAATATCTGCCCCACTGTGCAGAGCAGGGATAGGGGTAGCCTCAGGATCGGACGCTTCAAGAGCAGCATCCAGCGTGTCCGCCACCCAGCGCTCGTGCGCCCCCTTGATTTTGCGCAGTTTCCCCGCGGGAAATTCCTCGATCTGATCGTCGACTTGTTTGTGGTGCACGCGGCACAGGAGGAGGAGGTTGTCGAGCTCGTCTTTGCCGTTCCCCGGCAAGGGTTCGTACCGGGGCCCGCCTGGCGATCTCGCTACGATGTGGGCCTCTTCGCCCACCACTGATTCGGAGCTGAGCTCGGTTCTGTCTTCGACTAAACGCCTTCGACACAGTGCGCATCGGTTGCCGGACCGTGCCCATAGAATTCGGCGAGTCTTATCGCTGATAGCCATGGTTCCATGATCGCCCACGTTCATGACATCGCAGGGATCGACAACGGCGAGGAGGTGCTGACTCGCCGTTCCTTCTGGCCTAAGGCTGGCTTGGGAAGACGTCGTTGGACTGTCATAGCGTGACAGAGTGCCGCTCTAGGATGAACGTATGGCCGAAGCTCTGGCTCTTGATGTACTACGTGAGGGGGACACCTTCGATCTCCGTAAGGCCCGGGGGGGGGG